>JBBSEO010000001.1:0-52585 GCA_038239645.1 Chthoniobacterales bacterium
CCGCCTCGTCAATGACCCACCCGCCAAATCCGGTCAGGAATGGTATGAAGAAGAATGGCTCTCGGTAGTTCCAGGTCAAACCGTACTCGTCCATTTTGCCGTCGCCATTGAGGTCTCGGGTTAAGGAACGAGCGACTTCGATCAGTTGCGACAGCGTCGCCGGCGGATTCGCTACCTTTGCCTTATCGTAAACCAGAGCGAGATGGTTTCCGATTTGATCCGCCAGCAGCCAGCGCGAACCTTTCCACGCCACGACTCCCTGAGGGGCAAACTCCTGAAAAACCGACTCCGGCAGGACTGAATCCAACGGAAGAATGGTTTGCGTCGTCACAAAAACGCCGACGTTGTCGCTCGGACCATAAATCAAATCCGGTCCCTGGCCGGCAACAGCCGCGATCACGTAGAGATTGCGCAGCTCTTCGTTCTCCTTGTAGAGTGACTCCACCAAAGTCGCCGGATGCTCTCGATTGTATTCGCGAATTTTCTCCTGAAAGAGATCGCGCTCGCCGCCAATCTTCTGGTGCCAGATGCGGATGTGGACACGGCGGTCCGGCGAACGCGTGCACGCGCCCAGGAAGACAAGTGCCAGAACCGCCAGTCGGACTGCGCTCACGGCTCCACCAGAAACGCGGCCGACGTCAACGCCGGAAGGGTGACGTGGCTACCCTCAGGCGATGATGTCACTTTGACGGTTTGCGGATCGCCGGAAGATACCAGCAAGGTCTTCAAACCGGCCGACGGCAAATCAATCGATACTTCATCATCCCCGCGATTGTAGGCGCTGACAATCGCTTCTTTCGCCGCCCGACGCTCGACGACCAGAGTGTGCTGGTCATCCATCGCTTTTACCGCGCGAAATTCTCCATGGTTCAAGGCGTCGTGATTTTGGCGGAGATGCACCACTTCCTTGTAGTAGTTAAAAAGATCAACATCGAAATTATTCTCGTCCGCCGAGCGCTCCTTGCCGCGCGGATCGATTGCCTGCGGCTCAAATGTCATGTCGGCCCACACCATCGGCATGCGATCGTCAGGATCGTGACCTCCCCACATTCCCGCTTCGTCGCCGTAATAGATCATCGGCGCGCCGAGGTAGCACATTTGAAACATCACCACCATGCGCTGAATCTGACGTTCGCGCTCGTTGGGCTTCCGGATCTCGTAGGTTTCGGAAGAATGGGCGTCGTTGTTCTCGTTGAAATCGATTTCGCCCGCTTTCTTGTAAACCGTCCCCTCGCCGTTCACGATCATCGATGCCAGCCGGTCGGTATCATGCGAGTCCATCAGGTTCTGCATCACCGCCGCGACGGGGGGCGGAAAAGCTTCCCGGCGCGAGTTGAGCAACTTAACGAACTCGGAAGGGGAAATATTATTATCGATTAGAAATCCCTTCACCGGAATCGTGAAAGCGTTGTAGTTCATCGAAGCGGAGAAGCCGCCCTCGCGGACGAGGCTGGCGGCGTCTTTCCAAATCTCGGCCGTGGTGTAGGCGTTGGGATTTAACTTACGGACGAGGGCGTTCCAGTCCGCCCAGAACTTGCTCGGCCGTTCTTCCGCGACATCGAGCCGCCAGCCATCAATCCCATCCTTGGCCGTCCCGTGCGGCTGCATCCATCGGCGCGTCGCTTCGAAGATGTATTGCTTCGGACCGGGATGCATATCCTGGCCGTCGGACGTGGCCGCGAACACCGGTAAGGTCGCATGTCCCCACCACCCCTTGTAACTAAACTCGTTTCGCTTTGTCTCCGGATTGTCGAAGCTATCGATCACATACCAGGAGCGGTAGGGCGACTCCGCCTGCTTCTCCCGGATATTGCGAAAGGCAAAGAAGTCTCGGCCCGTATGATTAAAGACGCCGTCGATGATGACGTGCATTTTCCGTTCGTGACACTTTTTGACCAGCTCCAGAAATAGCTTGTCCGCTGCCGTCCAGTTCCAACTCTCGGGATCCGCTGACTCCCGCGCGATTAGCTTGAGGTCGCCCTCTGGATCGGGGCCGAAGTAGGGGTCGATGTGATGGTAGGAGTTACCATCGTATTTATGAAGGGAGTGGGACGCGAAAAGGGGATTAAAGTAGATCGCGTTTATCCCCAGATCGGCGAGGTAGTCTAGCTTGTCGATGACTCCCTGCAGATCTCCCCCGTAGCGGCGCTCGAAGACGCCGTCACGGTAGAAGTTATCACCCAGCCCCTTTTCCCACTCCGCTCGCGAATACCAGTCCGTGGTCCACGAACTGATCTTCCAATCGTCGCCCGCGGCGATCGGCGACTCGAGGTACTCGCGCGGCGGATCGTTCCGGGGATCGCCGTTACGGAAGCGATCAGGAAAAATTTGGTAGAAGATCGCTTCACCGGCCCAGGCGGGCTTGGCGTCAGTCTTAGATGGGTTATCGGCCTGAGCAAAAGAGGCGAATGAGAGGTGAAGCGCAATGATCGAGAACGCGAGGACGCGAGGGGAAAACACGGCAAGCACTCTCTTAGATTTCGTGGCCCGAAGGCAACTCTATTCGCAGAAGTTCGACTGCCTCGCGATCCACTTCCCAGCAGCGTTCCGTTTCCTACGCAGTTTCTACGGGATGATTCGGACGCGGAAGAATGCAGGCGGCGTCGCGGTCACGGTTTGAGTGGTGCTGGCCGTGGTGGCGGTGATCGCCGCCGGCATCCCGGTCGTAACGTAGGAGCCATTCGGAGCGCCCGCCGTTTCGATCTGGTAGGTCTTTCCGGGCACACTGTTCCAAGTGACGGAAATGGCATTGGTGCCGGCGTGGGTCACGCTGGTGATTCGGAAGATGGAGTTCGGATCGAATGGATTCGTTCCCGCGTAATCTTCGGCCGCGTTCGTGATGCCATCCGCATCATCGTCGCCATTGGGATCGATGAACTTCAGCGTGACGGGCGAACTACTCGGGCCGGTGACAGAACTATCGCTGGGGTTTAGCGTTTGCACCGTCACGATCACGGTCCGGCCGGGGCTGGCACTAATCTGTCCGCTCGTGCCCGAAGTATAAATCGGCGGCTGAGCTACCCCATCGATGGAATAGTTGACGCGGTAGGTTGGGACAACTCCTTCGCTATCAGCCGCCGCGGGGCTCCAGGAAATCGTTCCCGTAGTCCCGAGGAGATAAGCGTAGGCGTTAGTGACTGTCGCACTGCCCGCGGTCGTGCTCGGCGCGGTCACATCGTAAAGCTTGAGATATTGTGCTTCGAACGGGCGCTGATTCCAGGCCGGATCAGTCGGATTACTACTCGAATCCATCGTCGGCACTTTGTTCATCCCAACGAAAAGACCATTGCTCAAAAGCGAGGCACCGGACTGGCGATTAAGGAAGACGTTGCGGCGATTTGAATCTGAACCGGTGTAAGCCGCGATGTTCTTCACATCGTAGGTGCGATTCGATTTGATCCCGAAAAGATTTGAACCGCTCTGGGTGATATTCACGTTGAAATTACCCTGTTGGTCGTTGTTGCGATCGAGGTTCATGAAACCGAAGACCACGTCGGTCGACGCGGGCGATCCATTCGGGCTTTCATACTTCGCGACGGAAAAGATGCTCTGCTGAATGCTGCCATCGGCCTGATTCAAGTAGTAGCGATTCGAGCTGCGCAACGCGCGACTAAATTGACGCGCCTGCCCCATCGCCGCGAAATCCGGGAAAAGATACTGGGTCCCCAGGCCGGGATTGCCAATAATCGGCCCGAGGTCGTTGAAGACTTTGAACTGCGGAATCTGCTTGCCGAAGTTTGCCTCGTAGTGATGAAAACCGAAGGTGCGCGTCACGCCCAGTTCCTGCCCGTAGAAAACCATCGGCGTCCCATCGATCGTATTACTCACGCCATAGCGAACGAGAGCCTGGTAAGCATCAGCGTAGTTCTCTTCATCGTGCGAAGTATTATTAAGGAGGACCAGTCCCTGGCCGTAGGCGCTCCGACGGCCATCGAAAATACTCCGATAGTCGCTCGTTTGCGCCGCCGCCTGGAACGGAAAGATGATGTTTTCATTGAGAATATCGAAATGGCGATTGGAACGGTAGGTCACCGCTCCGCCATCGAGCGACTCGGTCATAAAGACAAAGTTCCACTTATGGCTGCGAGCGACATTGATGACGTATTCCCAGCACTGCGGCGGCAGGCCCTGACCGAAATCAGCGCGCAGGGCGTCGATCCCTTTGCTGTCGAGCGCGAGCCGCGTGGCGTAGTCGCCGTCGGCGACGCCGCTGTTTACTCCGCTATGACCCGTCTGGGTGAGCCAATAGGGAATGTAAGAGGCAAAGAAGCGCCAAACATTGCGAGTAATATTGTTGTTCACCCCGCTGACCGTGAAGTCCGTCGAATTCCAATTGCCATTGCTGTAATCAAACCAATCTCCTTCATTCAGGTAGTTGGTGTTGTCAGAATTGTTGTGGCAGACGAGCGCGGCATAGTAACCGAAAAAAATGTCGAAGGTATCACCGAACTTCCCGAAGTCGTTTCGATCCGGAGCGGGCGCGATATTGCCCGCGCCCGAGGCGCGGGTGCAATAGTTGTTGTTCGCGATGTTAAAGAGGTCGCCCTGGGAAAAAAAGCGCGCTTCGTTCGCACGAATCTCACCGGTTGCGCTACCGCCGGGCTTGAAGAGATTGACGCCCTGCTGGGCTAACTCGCTATCGTAGGAGGTATGATTGAAAGGAGCATCCAGCATCACCCCGACGCTGGCGCCGTCGGCGGACACGACAAAATCATGGAAGTCGATTTTCGCTTGCGCCCGACCGGCGGGGGTGTCGTTGCCAGAACGATCGTCGCTGTTGGGATCGGTTGAAGTCGGGGTGAAATTGCGCGCCATCAGCGGCATGACTTCGAAGAAGTTCTTTACGGCATACGGGCTGCCCACGACAAACTTATGATTGAACGCCGGGTCGACCTGCCGGCCGTCGATTCCATTCGGATGAATCGGCTGAAACCACATGTAATTACAACCGAGGTTCTTCACGTAATCAAGATTCACTCTCTTACTCGAGTCGTGCAGATCAGGAAAAGTTCCGCGCTGAGAAGGAAGATCACCGGTAGCGTTTACATTGAGGGTATTAACTTCGAAAAGACTGATCTCCCGCGCCGCTTTCGGAGAGACCACGATGGCGTGGTCGCGGCGGCCATTCGACGAGTAGTAGATCCACTGGCTGTTATTATATTGCCGATAACGAGCGGTAAGACGGTAGGCGCCGGTCTTGGTCGCACTTAACGTCGTGGTGAAGACGGTGTTCGAACCATTTGCCGTCATCGCGTAAGTTTTAAAGTAGTGGTTGTCGTTCGTGCCGATGACATCTCCGCTCGGCGGACTAATTCCTTCCTCGGTGGCAAGTCCATTACCATCCAGGTAAGCTAAAGTCGCGAGGTCGCGGCGATTCAGATTGGTAAAGACTTGGACGGTGGAAGGATCGACGTTCCCATCATTCGGCGAGTAGCTGATCGCGAACGGGGCGGAATCACCGGCAATTTCATCGACGAAGACATGGGACGTCGTGTAGTTCGCTTCCGTTCCGTTGACGGTCAGGCTTTGCGCATGAAGCGCGGCGGCGCTGAGCGCGAAAAGAAGCGTCAGCAACCAGCGAAAAGAGTAACGGGGGTTAGTCATCGCTTTATGGGATCAAAGACACTTGAAGACGATAGAAACGCTGCTGGGTCGTCGTCGGCGCCGAGCCAGTCGAAGTTCCGTCGTCGATAATGTCGTGGCTGGCGCCGTCGCCGAGCAAAGGCGCGCCGGCAGGTTGCCAGTTCGGACTGGTCAGACTGTTCGTATAATATAGCTGATAGGATCGGTCGCGAACGGTCGGGAAGGAGAGCTTCACCGAGCTTGGCGTCGCGCGGACGATCGTCAATCTCATGGCGGCACTTCCATCCGCCACAACCGGATTCGAACCGAAGATATATTCCTGCAGATTGCTCAGGCCATCGTGGTCGGCATCATCGCCGCTGCGCGAAAGATCGCTCGCCTGCCCCGTCGGGTGACCAAAGAACTGTTGTGTCCACCAATCCGGGATACCGTCGCCATCGGAATCATAAGTCAACTCCCGGCCAGTCTCAAAGCCGAGGGCAAACGACATCGTCGAACCACCTTGTAGTTCAATCTGCTGGGTCTGCGCCTGGTTTCGCATACTGACCGTGTCAGCGACGATCGAGCTATCGATGTCTGTGGCCGAAGAATTATAACTTGCGCCGGTATAGCTACCACCGCTGGTTCGCAGGAACGCTCGCACCGTTCGATTGGTGCCATTGTTGAAAAGATTGGTGTCGGATCCAGCTGAAACGATATTACTCAGGTGCGCCTGGCCGGAAGTGAAGAGGTCAAGCAGATCAGGCGAAAGGCCGAAGCGAACATAAAGTAAAGTATAACCAGAGAGATTGTAACTCGCCTGCAAGAGGCCTTTCGAAGGTGTCAGGGTCAGCGTCTTTGAGATTTTGCCGTCCGAACTCGTGAACTTCCAACCGCCGTTGACCGCGGTCGCGGTATAGTAATCGTTGACATACTGCGAAGTTCCGAGGCTCGTGCCGTTCTTCGCATACCAGTCCTTAAAGCCAGAGGTGCGAAAGGCGTTGAGGGTTAAGGCGCCATTGCTGGTGATATAGTTTGAGTTCCCTTCTTCTTCCGTCTCGCTCCCAGCATAGCTCGCGAGGTTGCCGATCACTTGGGTAACATAGCCGGTGTCGACGTCTCGCAGCCAGGCGCCAATCATGCGTCCACCCAGTCGCTCGAAGACAACACAGAGGCGGTCATTGTAGAGCAAATACTCGTTCTCGCCATCAAGGTCGACGTCGACCTGATCGCTCATCACGCTCCCAAGATAATCGCCCTGCGCCGCGGCCGTCGCCCAGTTGTTCACACGCGCGTATATTGCCGCCTCACGTGTTTGCGCTTGCGCGATCTTGGCGAACCCAGCCAGGGATTGGAAACTTGTATCCGGATTAATGTAAACGCCGGTGCTGAACTTGCTCAGGTCGACGTTGGTCTGATCGTGGAAGGCGGTTTCAAATTGGGCGGCGTGCATCGTCGCCCGGGCGAGGGAGATCAGTCCGTCGTTCCCGGTTGCAGGAGCAATTCCATTTACCGCCAGCCAGGTGGAATGGGCGACGCCGCTGCTACTCTGCAGGCCGAAAGCCGTCCCGAGCTGAATTCCTGTGCGAAGGTTGAACTTCTTGCTTACCAGCGACTCTTCCAAGCCGGAGCCATTATACCAATTGTCGTAGTTCTCCTCGGTCGCGTGATCGACAAAATCCTTGGCCACGTTTGACAAACTAACCCCCGTTCCGCGAGCGACCTTGTTCCAGGTCGTCCCCGTGTTCGTCGTGCTATGGCCGCTTTGATCCGCCGCAATTTGATCTGGAGTGACGATTTCGATCCAGGGGTGGCTCGCGAACCAGCGGATATTCTTGTCATACGCATCCGCATTTGTCTGGGAGCTGAAGTTTTCCCATTGGTTAACGAAGGTAACGACCTGGTCCTGCTGGATGCTGCGCGCTTTGCGATTGAGAAGTTGCCGCAGGAGAACGGGAAGTCCGTTATCGTCGTTGGTAAAGAGCTGGGCGCTGACGCCGTCGTTAATTACAAACAGGTTCTCGCCATTGATCTGATTGACCCGGTAACCATCGCTGCCGAGCGCCGAAGTGCGACCAAACCATTTCCACAAGTGACGCAACTGGTCGACAAATGTGTAGTTATAACCAAGTTGTCCTACCTTCTGGATAACATCAGCACTGGAAGCGCGCTCCGGCGTCCAAAGGACCGCCGAAGAAGGCGGTTGCCCGTATATCCTGGTGAGAAAATCCCGTGCCAGCGCGACGTTGTCCGCGCTAAAGGTCGAGTCGTAGTAGCCGAGAATATGGTCCGAAAAGGTTGACCCGAGAAGATCGAGTGTGCCGTTTGCCATCATCGACGAGATCTTCGCGTTCAGCGCTGGCCCATCCCGATACGGACGAGTTGACGAGGACGCGACCTTCGCCCATTGAATCGCGGAGGCCGCGGTGGGCGTAATATGCATCGCGAGCGGAACGCCAAAAGCCTGATGGACATCAAGGGGTCGGTAGAGTCCGGCGCCCTGACCGTTGTTGATCAAGTCCTGCATGATTGTCCCCGGCTGCAGCGCTTGATTGCCGTGGATAACCGACATCACCTTGACGCGTTTACCTCGATCGTTGTCTGCCTGAAGGCCTACCCAGGAACTGAGCACGCTCTTCGAGCCGGTAATGTTTGCCTGATCGAGGTAGTAGTCGGAGGCAATCCCATCATTACGAATTGAGTCGCGAATATCCGACCGGCCTCCGATGTCACCCGCGCCCGGCGGATTATCCTGTGTGCCATCTCTCGTCGTGAAGACCTGGTAGATTAGCTTAGTCGCGTCATTTCCATCCCACCCCGCATCGAGCAAGGCCTGACGGCTGATCGAAAACTCAACGGCATCGAGATCGGAATTATAGAAGGCCTTTTTAAATCCGTTCGCCGACGTCTGGTCGCGCACCGTCACGCCGAACTGCGAAAGATCCTGGCCGATACCGGTCGAATGCGTCGGCGAATTCTTGTTCCAGAGATAAACTGCACCCTTATCCGTCTGATAAGAGGCGACTACCGCCTGCCAACCCATACTCGTCCCGGTATCGACCTGGTCAGGCAGATTAAACTCGCCGGTGTGCGGATTACCGAAATTGACAACAACGTAGATATCCAGATTTCCCTGCTCCGCGTAGGCCTGCAGGTCGCTCAGATCGACGCGGAAGTAGAAGTTGCCGTCGCCCTTCTGTCCCGTCACTGGATTGGTCAGGGCCGGATCCCCACCATCGTGCGCGTAGAACGCGACCATATCTCGCGAGGAATCGAAGCCGTCGTAGCCGTGGTAAATGTCCGAGCCTTGCTTATTCGTTCCATCCCCGTCGTAAGGATCGAGCGCAATCAGGTCGTTCGCGGTCCAATCGGTAAACTCATGTTTGTTCGTGACAGATCCCACCGTGGTCGAGATACCGGGTCCGATCGTGATTGCGCCTGGAGGCGGTGGCGCCGGCGTCCCCGCGGCAAGCGGGTCCGAGCCATTAATGTATTCCTGCAAATTCGAGACTCCATCGCCATCAGGGTCCCCGTCCACGCCGTTAGGATCGCCTGGCCCAATCACCTTTCCGGTCCGCAGATTGTAATGCCCCGCCATGCCATCGCTGAATGGATCAAGACCGTGCTGTAGCTTCCAACCGTCCGGTAAAGCATCACCCGTGGTGCTAAAGCGCCGCGGGTCAGTTTCCAGCCACACAACATCCAGCTGATCCGGCCGAACCTGGCCACCAGGGCGAAAATAGGAATTGAGCTTCGTCGTGCTCAGAGCCGTCGAATAGTACGTCTTTAGGTCAGTTGGCTCCCGGTAGGTATAGCAGAAGTCCGAATACCTGAAGGTGACAGGCTGAGTGCCGGCAGTAGTTCCAGTGACGGTCAGAATCTGGCGTGGGTCGCTGAAGGTGCCGAGCACAACATAGTTGCCGTTACCATCCACCTGATTGCGATCAATAATCGCGAGATCGACAATGCCGTTGTGGTCTGCATCTTCCTGACCATCGGGAACACCATCACCGTCGGTATCAGGATTGTTTGGATCAGTCTCCAGCCAAACAGCATTAGGCGAAATTGAAAGAACGCGCGTTCGATCCGTCCTCGATCTATTGTAGACCGTCGGAGGATGCGCGATGATATTTTCTCCGTCGACACCATTAGGCAGAATATCGACGCGACCGTTATGAATGACCCGATAGATCGGCTGATTATTCGAACCTAATGTCACGGAGAGCGTTCGGTCTTCAAGACCATCATTAACGCCATCATCGTCCGTATCCGGTTTGTTCGGATCGGTCACCGAACCCGCGATTTGATCGGTGCGTGAGTTGTTCAGGTTGTACGGCCACGGATTAAAGTAGTCATAACCGCTCGGGGCCGAGGCCTTGTCCGTGGTGTTGTAGACTGGCGGGTCGAGATCGGGTTGGAAATTCGGCACGCCATCGCCGTTGGTATCGGTGGTAGCATCGGTATCGCCGACAGCTCCGGCCCATCCCAACTCGAGGCCATCGGAAAGTCCCTCGCCATCGCTATCCGGGCTCAGCGGATTCGTCCGCCCGGAGATGGCCCAGAGGTGAACCTGGTCGTTAGTCCAAAGCTCTGAGTTCGTGGTCGGGAGGGGAATCGAGGTGGTCTCGATCGCGACCGGTCCGACGCTCGAGTCATAAATGTAATAACCGAGACCGTCGTCATCGATATCCTGCTTACTACTGGTCGCAACCAATTGCCGAAAGACAATGTGCGCGTCGCGACTCGCCATGGCGCTACCGTCAGGCGTCGTGACGGTCGAGATAAACTGAAAGTCTCCAGCGCTCACATTATTCCAGGTAAAGTTCCAGAATTTGCTCCCTCCCACCGTGCTCGGGTTCGGTGAATCCGAAGTATTGGGATTCAGCGTAATGTTGCCAGACCCAATGCTGAAGTTGACCGCGACCGAAGTCGCGGCGGCGTCCGTCTCCACTTGAATCGGCACGGCCCGCTGCGCCGGCGTTGGGTTCGCGACATCGGGCAGGACAATCTGGTAAATCTTCCCATCGGAATCCACCTCGGGCGGCGTGACGATGGTATCCTTAATCACCGAGACCACCTTGGCCTTGACCAACCGCGAGGCTTCGAGAGTCGGTTGCCCGGTTGCGGTGTAGGTTACGTCGATGTCATGCAGAAAATCAGGCAGGCCGTTATAAAGGTTCGGTAATTGAAACGCGAGTTCATCGTAATCCGAAGTCACGTCGTAGTTAATGCTGTAACTTGCCTGCGGCTCCGTCACCGCGCTGTTTAGAGTCCCGGATTCGCTGCTGCCGATCCGGATAAGGAACCGACTGAGGAGCTGGGCGGGCGTGAGCCCGCCGGCCAGCGACTTACTGAACCATACCTTGAGGATGTAATTGGAGTCGACCTGATCGCCGTTATTCTGTGGATAAGGGATGAACATCCTGACGCTCGGACCGGCGGTGGTCACGTTGCGAACTAACGTCGTGTAGTGGCCAGCCCCGTCGGAAAGACTGAAATCCTTATAGGGGGACGAAGATAGCTCGCGCAGACGAACCTTGATCTGTGCCGTCCCGCTCGCGGGGATATTGGCGTAATCGAACCGCCATTCACGCTGGTAAGAACTACTCACGCTGGGATTTGGTGTCACCTCGGTCGCCAGGACCCAACTGGTGGCGAGATTACCGTCCCAGACACCGTTGCCGTTCAAATCCTGGAAAGCTTCACCAGCATCGTAAATCCCGTTTGAATTGGCATCGGTGAAGGGCTCGAACCCGCCTCCATTTCCTGCCCGGGTGCGGGTAACCGTGTCGTCGTTGGACGGATCGCTGTCGTCAATGTGATACCAGACTTCGGTCACGCTGGGATCAGTCCGCACCACCACCCCGTAGACCGAACCACCAATGGCATCATTCTCGGCTGGGAATTTGATTTCGCCCTGCGGCGGCTGGGCATCGTAGTAGAAGGTTTGAGTGAAGGTATTAAAGATGGAAGAGCGCAACCCGTTACCTAAGCTGGCGCCATCTCGCTTTAGAAAGGCGCGCGCGCGCAAGACATGGAAGCCTTCGCTCAGTCCTGTTTGCGTTTGTCCGAAGTCGTCATGGGGATAGAATACCTTGGTCGAACCGTTAAAGTTGCTGACCTGAAAGGTCGTAACCATCTGTTTCTTGCGAAAGGCGCCGTTGGCGTCGCTCGGGAACTGGCTGGACTGTCCGGTCTTGGCAATGCCGATCTTATACTTCACTGTGCCGGCCGGCGCGCTGAGGTTTGCGACCCGCCACCAATCATCTGTACCTTCGTTGCCCTGGAAGGTCATTTCGGCCACCTGAGTCGTGCCAAGGCCAACGCCGGCGGCGCCCCCAGGATTCGATCCGTCGCCGGTATAATAGAGATACATGCGTAAGCCCGCGCCGACCCCATTCGTCTTCGCCCAGACCTGAAAAACATTCCCACTACTCGTTAGTTGCGTGGTTGGATGCGTCCCCCCGTAGCTTCCAAAACCAGCCGTCGGGTCGTGGTAGACAAAAGTCGCCGCCGCGATGTCGGAAGGGTTGGTGCCAGCGCCGGTGACGGTGGTTCCGCCCACGGTGTAAGTCTCCGCGCCGGAGGAGCCGAAGGTATCGTGCGCGACGAGGGTGGCGGCGAACTTCTCCGGGCCGGTTCGATCGACAAAATTCGGTTGTTCGTAGCCAAGGAACACATCGGTGGACAGGCCGGGCGGATAATCGCGTTTGCCGACGGGATCGTTGGTGTTGCCTCCGCCGTTGAGGTCGATACCGCCGTCCAATTTAAAAAGCACATTTTCGGCCGAGCCGTCCGTCCGCACAATAAAGGAGAGGTCCGAAGCGTCAGTAATGCGCGGAATGGTGTAGGGATAGGAGTAACTGCCGGCCACCGCCCCGGCGACGCCATACGGGTTGAAGTTCGGATCGCCGTCCGGCCCATCTTTGCGCACGTAGGTCAAAGCGCCGGCGGCTTGTCCACTTTGAAGAATCGTTAGCGGCTTGCCCCCGCCGAGCGACCAGCCGTTACTCTCCTCGGGACTGCGCCAGGAGAAGGCGAAGTAGCCGCCGGGCGGAATGATCGTCGAGCCATTAACAATGTTACTGGCGTATTGATAGAAGCCGCCGCCGTAGGTGGAGTAGTTATAAAGGTAACTATCAGCGCCTCCGGCGGTGTGCGCGAAGCTGGTATTGAAGACACGTCCCTGACCCGACGCGTAGTTGTCATTCATCATGAATAACAAGGTGGCGCCGTCCGCGTCCGACATGGTCGAGTTTTCGCGCTTGTCGATACGCTCGTAAGCCACGACGTCGTTATCGCTCCAGCGGCCGACCTGGGAGCCGCGCGCGAACTGATTATGAATGGAGAGAAGATTCGGAATCCGCGGATCGGAATACTGTCCAAGAAAATTCGTATTGGCGTGGCGCGGGAAAGCTCCGCCGCTTTGCCCGAGGGTCTGCGCCTGATGATTGCCATCGGTATAAATGAGGCCGATCCCGGCACGGGTGAAATAGAGAGCATGTTGTAGCTCGCGCCGTGAGGCATAGTCGTTGTCATGACTCTGGGCGTGCATCACCGCCAGACCGGAACTGAACCCGTAACTCCCATCGCCATCCAAGCCGTTGAGCGTGGCACTGGGATTACCAAGAACGTTGTTCAGGTTCCCCCTGAGAACATTGTCGACCAACCGCATCCCGGCGTTGAAATAGCCCGAATAGGACGGGGGCTCTCCGAGATGCTCGCCGAATACCATGGCGTTATGCCGCGGTTTTTCGGTGTCGAAGACAGACTCGCGCAGGTTCGAACGGTAAGTGTCGCCAGCAGGGTAGTTAAACTTCGCGTCATTAAAACCATGAGTGAGGTTAAACTGACGCTGGGTTTGGCCGAGGTAGCCGTAGTCATTAAAGTCCTTATCTGCACCATAGGTGGCGCCAAAAAAATCAGGGCTCACATGTTTGACCGCGTCTAAACGGAAGCCATCGGCCTTGGTCCGGTCGAGAATCCAGCGTGCGGAGCGATTTAGGAAGTCCTGGACATACTCAGAGTAAAAGTCGGAGTGCTGCGCGAGGTAGGAAACGGTCAAACCATTGTTCGGGCCAAAGCCCACATAGTTTCCGCTGGCATCGTAGCAGTAATACTCCGGACTGTTCGGGTGGCGGATGAACTTGACCTTGGGGAAGGTGCTGCCCTCAGTGGCGCCGAAGTTTTCGTTCGTTGTTCCCGGTTCCTGCGCGATATCGATCAAATCGGCGAGGCCGAGATGCTGAACCTGCCACTCGCTGTTGTAATCGCGGATATTGTCCCACTTCCGGTAGAATCCTTCCGGGGTCAGCCGAAGATGAAAATCCTCCGGCACGAAGCCGGGATAGAGATCGATCGGCGTCGATTCATTATATCCCGGGACGTCGAAGGAATTATGATTCATGACGTTGTCGAGATAGATGCGAATGCCAAAGCGATGCGCGGTTTCGATCAGGCGAAGAAGTTCGCCTTCGGTGCCGTAGCGAGTGCGGATCGAGCCGCGCTGGTCTTTGCTGCCGAGGTCGAAGCGATCGAATAAATCGTAACCAACGGAAAGGCCACCGCTTCCTTTTGTCGGGGGTGGCAGCCAGATCGCATCGTAGCCGGCCTCAGCCAGCTCGGGAATTTTCTGCGTGATCTCAGCCCAATCGGTATTGAAATACTGGATCATCGTCTCCGCCCGCGACGAGCAGGGCCGGAGGGCAAGCAGGAGCAGCGCTAAGGCGGCGAAAGTGCGGAAGCGATGAGGGGGGGTCACATGCACTTGGTGGGGGTCAGCGCTCGCGGTCGTTTTTCATGAACGAAAGCCATTTAGTGTAATGGATTCCAGGGTGATTGCCCGACATTTTTTTACCTTTTTCAGTAAGTAGATCGGGTTTCGCCCTCCAAACTGCCTGCTGGTCAGAGGGAGCCCGGCGGCCTTATTTCTTGCGGAAAACTTCCACCGCGCGCCAGTTGGGAGCGGGAGGATTTGCCTCATACTCGAGCGACTTATCGAAATACATTTTGGCGAGATAATCATTGGGGGAAAATTCGAGGTAGCGGGAGAACAGACCCCTGGCCTCACTGAATTCGCGGTTGCGGAATTTTTGGATTCCCTCTTCGTAGCTTTCGAGCCACTTCAACTGCTCGCTGTCTAGATTTCCGTTCCGCGCTTCAACGATGGTGTAAACGTCAACCGGCTCGGTTTTCCCCTTCACCTGCGCGCGGGCGACGGAGCGAAGATGAAAATCGTCACGGATCAGATCCGCCGCCCCGCCGCCGACCAGGATGTCGACGCCGTAGGTGCGGGTCAGCCCTTCGAGGCGCGAGGCCAGATTGACGGCGTCGCCGATCACCGTCGGATCGAGGCGCTCGGAGGAGCCGATGTTCCCGATCAGAGCTTCGCCCTGATTGATTCCGATGCCCATGCCGAGAGTCATTCGGCCTTCGGTGCGCCAGCGTTCATTCAACGTTTTCAATTCACGGCGCATGGCCAGAGCGGCGCGCGCGCAGGCCTTGGCGTCGTTGCTCACGCCCTGGCTTTTCACATTTCCCCAGACGGCCATGATCGCGTCGCCGATGAACTTGTCGAGGGTGCCGTCATTTTCGAAAACAACGTGAACCATCTGGCTGAGATATTCGTTCAGATGGGCCACGAGGACTTCCGGATCGGCATGTTCGCTCAGGGTGGTAAATCCGACGAGGTCGGAAAAGAGAACCGTGACCGGTTTGCGCGAGCCCTTCATGCTGGAGTAGAAGCCGCTCGGATTTTCCAGTATCTCCTTCACCAGATTCTTGGAGACGTAACGCTCGAGTGTGCGCCGGGTCCGGAGCTTCTCGATCCGTTCCAGCGCGTAGTCGATCCCGAGAGTGCTGATGCCGCCGAGGAGAAAAGCGGAAAGCACCGGGACGGTGGCGAGGAGCAGTCCGGAGTAACTGTATGATGCCCAGGCCGCGAAGAGGTAGCAGGCGGAAATCAAGGTGAGCAGGCCTAGCTCCTCGAGCGGCCTTCGGACCAAAGTGATCACGGCCCACGCCACTAGCGCCGCGAGCATAACCAGGGCGAAAACGTAGCGAGGCCTGAGCCCATGCAGCCATTCGTGAGCAATCGCCGCGGCCATGACCTGTAAATGCACCACCGGCCCGTGCGTGTCCGGGCTCATGGGTGTGGCGGCAAAATCGTGCTGGATCTGCGACGAAGCGCCGACGATCACTACCTTGTCCTTAAAAAAGAGGCCATCTTTGTAATTCAGATGCCAGAATTTCGGATCGAATAATTCATAGAGCGGCAAGGGCAGATAGGCGTCGTTGGAGCTGAAGCGAAACTGGTGATCGGCTTCGTCGCGAATCACATCGCTCCCATGCCCAAGCTTCATCAACGCACGAGTGGTGAGAGCGCGATACGGCTTGGCACTTGGGTCCGGATCAAGCCCGGCGAGGAGACGGTCCGTGACATAAAAGCGCGCCGCCCGCAGTTTGCCGTCGAGCGGATCGGGAAAATAGTTAACGTAACCAACCCGATCATCGTCTTCCGCGGGAGACGGAATGAGCGATGGGTTCGGAAGTATCAGCTGCGCCGAATTCTGCATATCAAAATTCTGCCCGACGACCACACGGTCTCGATACCGGTCAAGCGCGGCGCGAAACGCCGGATCACCATCATTCGGCGGACTGAAGACGATATCGAACATGACCAGTCGAGCCCCGGCGCCGAACAAGCGATCGAGCAACAGCGCCCAGACTTCACGCGACCATGGGTAGGGTCGCTCGGTCATCAGCTGGAAGGCGCGGTTGTTCGCGATTTCCTCCGGAGCGAGCGGCGGGAGAACGAGCGAGCTTTGATCAATGCCAACGAAAACAAAATCGTCGCGGGTGGGCGTCTTGCGGAACTGCCGCCGGAGATAATCCTCAAAACCCTGCTCGCCGTGCCACGGAAGGCTGAGAAAGGGAACGTCCGGATAGAAAAAACCGGAGACGACAACTGCCGCCCAGAAAGTACAAATGAGGGCGAAAACGAGGGCGCGATGTCTTCCCAGCCAGTTCACGGGCGCAATCTTACGAATGCGCGCCAGTCTTGGGAAGGACGGAGCTTATCTCCGGTGCTTGCCAAATGGCCGGGGCGCACTACTTTTCCGGCCCGGTTCAACGTTGAATCGACGGTCGGCCCACCTGATCCCGCGCAGCGGGATCGCCTCGATGCGCGAGGTCGCGACGACCGCATTATACTATAGAACAGCGCGTCGAAAGGAGATTCCCGCCCCGCGGGAAACAACAATATGCCCAGAGCTACCAATGCCCCGGCCAGCCGGGAACGACGCAAACGCGTCCTGAACAAGGCGAAAGGTTATCGCGGCCGTCGCTCGAAACTTTTCCGTTACGCCAAAGACGCGACGATGAAAGGCAAGTATTGGGCCTACCGCGATCGCAAGACGCGGAAACGCAATTTCCGCATGCTCTGGATCCAGCGTCTGAACGCGGCGGTGCGCGCGAACGGTCTGACCTACTCGCGTTTCGCCGAAGGGATCAAGGCGGCCGGCCTTGGGCTGGATCGCAAAATTTTGGCCGAGATGGCCGTGAGCGACGAAAAAGTTTTCGCGGCGATCGTCGAGCAGGTGAAGAGCGCGCTCGAGAAGAAATCGAAGTCCTCAAAAAAGGCGGCGTAAATTTCCGATCGAGAATCGTGAATCGATTTTGCCGATTCACGATGTAACGGTTCCACGAATCACGGCCGTTCATGCATCCGCTCGAACAACTGCGCGAAGAGGCGCTGACGCAGCTCGCGTCCGCGACCGACGAACGCGCGGCTGATGCCGTGCGCGTGCGCTACCTCGGTCGCAGCGGGCTCGTTTCGGAATGGAGCGAGAAGATGAAATCGCTCTCGAACGAGGAGAAACCGGTCGTCGGGAAATTGTTGAACGAAGTCCGGAACGCGATCACGACCACGCTCGCGACACGGTTGGAAAATTTCCGGGTCGCCCAGGAATCGTCCGCGGTTTCTGCGATCGACCTCTCCCTCCCGGGCACGCCGCACGAGCGCGGATCGCTCCATCCCCTCACCCAGATGCTGGCGCGCGCGATCGAGATTTTTCGGCGAATGGGCTTCTCTCTTGCGGAAGGTCCGGACATCGAGACGGAGTGGCATTGCTTCGACGCGCTCAACACCGCGCCCGACCATCCTGCGCGGAACGAGCAGGATACTTTTTATCTCCCCGATGGCCGCTTGTTGCGCACGCACACCTCGACGGTGCAGATCCGCGCGATGGAATCGGCCCCGCCGCCGATCCGCGTGATCGCGCCCGGTGCGGCCTATCGGCGCGATGAAGTGGACGCGACGCATAGCGCGCAGTTCCACCAGATCGAAGGACTTTACGTGGATGAAAATGTGACCGTGGCCGACCTGAAAGGAACGTTGGAATTTTTCCTCCGCGAACTTTTTGGCCCGGAAACCGCGATCAGGTTTCGTCCGCATTATTTTCCGTTTACGGAACCGAGCTTGGAAATCGACGTGAAATCGAAGGCGCTGAAGAGCGGAGAAAAATGGATGGAAGTTTGCGGCTGCGGCATGGTTCATCCGGCCGTCTTCGAGCGCGTGAACGAGGCCCGCCGCGACCAGGCCTACGACCCGGAAAAATGGAGCGGGTTCGCTTTCGGCCTCGGGATGGATCGGCTGGCGATGCAGCTCTTCGACATTCCCGATATCCGGCTTTTCGCGCAGAACGACCTGCGCTTTCTCCGCCAGTTCGCATGAAATTTTCCGGGAATTGGCTGCGGGAATTTGTCGAGTTGCCGCCGACGGTGGAGGAACTGGCCGACTTGCTCACGATGGCCGGGGTCGAGATTAAGGGCATCGAAAAGAAAGGCGCGGATTTCGCCCATGTCGTCGTCGTCCAAATCGATGATTCCAAACCGCACCCGAATGCCGATCGGCTCAGCGTCTGCCAGGTCAATGACGGTAGCGGAAGTGCGCGCCAGATCGTGTGCGGGGCGAAGAATTACCAGGTCGGCGACAAGGTTCCGCTCGCGCTCCCCGGCGCGGAATTGCCGGGCGGTCTGAAAATCAAAGCGAGCAAGCTGCGCGGGGTGGAAAGCGCCGGCATGCTTTGCAGCGCGAAAGAACTCGCCCTCGCCGACGACGCGGCGGGCCTTTTGATCCTCCCGCGCGACGCAAAAATCGGCGCACCGATTAGCGAAGTCTTTCCGAGCGATGCCATTCTCGACGTCGAAATCACGCCGAATCGCGGTGATCTCCTTTCGCATTTTGGACTCGCGCGCGAAATCGCTGCGCTCACCGGTCGGAAATTGCAGCGCGAATTTTCCGAAACGCGAGACGGCTCGGAGAAGAAAAACTCGCTCCAGGTCACCGCCTTGCGCGAGGCGCCATTTTACACACTGCAAAAAATCGAGAACCTGAAGGTCGCGCCCAGCCCGGCGTGGCTGCGGGCGAAACTCGAGAGCGTCGGTCTACGATCGATCAATAACGTCGTCGATATTTCGAATTTTGTGATGCTGGAGCTCGGCCAGCCTACGCACGCCTTCGATGCGGCAAAGATCGAAGGCTCGGTGCAGGTGCGACTGGCGCGCGACGGCGAACAGTTACTCGCACTCGATGGCAAAACTTATTCGCTCCGGCCGCACCACCTCGTCATCGCCGGCGATGCGCGCCCGGTCGGCTTGGCCGGAGTGATGGGCGGCGAAGATTCCGGCGTGACCGAGACAACGACGATCGTGCTCCTGGAAAGTGCCTGCTTTTTGCCTTCGAGTATTCGGCGAACGGCGCGAGAGTTGAATTTGCCGAGCGACGCTAGCTACCGTTTTGAGCGCGGGATTGATCCTCGCCTTATCGTGCGCGCCTCCCAGCGTGTCGTCGAGTTGCTGCAGGAAATCGCCGGCGGCACGGCGACCGAGCCTTTGCTGAGCGCGGGTGACATCCCTCCGGATCCCGCGCCAGTGACCTTGCGGCCGGAACGAATTAAGCAGGTCCTCGGGATCGAGGTTCCACCGGAGAAAGCAAATTCAATCCTGACGAGTTTTGGGCTCCAGCAAAACGGCGCGTGGAAGATTCCCAGTTACCGGCGCGACCTCCAACGCGAGGTGGATTTGATTGAGGAAATTGTCCGCGGATTTGGACTCGAAAACATTCCGAGCGCGGATCGCAGCCGCTTCACGCCGCTCAGTGCCGCCGATCGCGCCTACGACGCCGAAATGAAAATTCGCGGCCAACTTATTGCGCTGGGCCTGAGTGAAGCGCGCACTTCGTCGCTAATCGCGCGGAGCGAACTGGCGCGCGTCACCGGCGCTGTCGCGCTCCGTAATCCGCTGAGCGAAGATCACGTCGCCCTGCGCACGAGTCTCGTTTCGGGATTGATCGCGTCTGCGGCGCGGAACCTCCGCGGCGGCGTGGAGCGAGTGGGCCTTTTTGAACTCGGAAATGTTTTTGCACCGGCCACGGGCGAGCAGCGGCGTTTGTTGTCGATGCTCCTGACTGGAAAAACTCAGAGCGCGGCCCAGTGGCGCGAACAGAAGAAGCGTGCGCTCGATTTTTTCGATCTGAAAGGCGCGCTCGCGACGATCGGAACGTTCGCTTATCGCCGGCGCGAGCGGGAAGGATACGCCTTCGCGGCCGATCTTTTCCTCGGGAAAATGCCGGCGGGCTTTGCCGGGCAGCGGAACAAGTCCGGCGTTCCGGAAAGCAGCGATCCTGTGCTCGTCGCCGAGGTGGATCTCGCCGCCGTTGCGGCGAAGCCGTCTCGCGGCTTTTCCGAGATCGATCGCTTCCCAGCAGTGACGCGCGACATTGCGATGTTTGTGCCCGTGGAAATTACGCATGAGAAAATCGTCGGCGCGATGATGGCGACGAAAGAACCGCTCCTGGAGCGCGTGGAATTGTTTGATCTTTTCGCCGAGAAAACGGCGGAGTTGGCAAGAAAGTCGCTCGCCTATTCGTTGACATATCGCGACCGGAACCGGACATTGACGGGCGACGAAGTAAACGCGGCGCACGCTCGCATCCGGGAGCGGCTGCGAACTGAAGTCGGCGCGGAATTGCGCGAATAGCTCTTTCTCAACTTTACCCTGCGATGTTCGAGATACAGGCAGGAATCCCGAACCGATATGATTGACTAAGGAGACTTGGTTGCGTCGCAGATGACATGCCTTAATTGGAAGTCCGATGCGTGCGTGACGGTTGTCCGCCCGTTACCGAAAGGGAACGGGAGTTCCGCCTAAACGGCACCTGCGGGGTAATAATTTAAAGGCCCGGAGCGCGCGAGCGGTCCGGGCCTTTTTTCTAATTTCGGTTCGCCGGTTCGCTAATGCGTCTCCGGCAGGAGCGGACCCCAACCGTCATATTCGCGAATCACCACCGGATTCGTTCCGGCGGTGATTTCCACCGACGAGACGTCCTGGTCGGGCGCCGTTCCGCGCAAGGCTGCGCGTTTGTCGCGCATCAATTGTTTGAAGGCGAGATACTGGCTCTTGTTGCCGACGTAGAACTGATTCGTCGTCGCCGTCGGATAAACATAATAGGTGCGGCTGTGAAACCTCACTTCCGACACCCGGTTCGCTGGCAGACTGGCGAGACGCTTCTGCTGGTTCGGCGCCGTCGCCATCTTCATTTGGAAACCAGCCTCGGTCAGCAGCTGCTCTCTTGGGCTCGTCGTCGTGGTCGACACTGTCGTGTTCGTCGCGCAGGCCGCGATCAACGTCGCGACGCTACCGGCGAGCAAAACTTTCA
Source organism: Chthoniobacterales bacterium (assembly GCA_038239645.1). GTDB lineage: Bacteria > Verrucomicrobiota > Verrucomicrobiia > Chthoniobacterales > UBA10450 > AV69. The sequence continues at coordinate 21,281 of JBBSEO010000001.1, forward strand.
TCAGATTTTTCATCAGTTTTTCTCCTGAGGTTAATTGTTGTTTCGCTGAATGATTGTTCCGGTTTGACAGCGAAAAGGTCAAGCCTCTTCCCGTGGCAAATTTCGCGGCCTGCGCAGTTGAATTTCAGCCCCGACCGAGCAAACTGCCCGCCGGATGCGCGCGCTTCTCGCCTTGGAGGATGGTCGAATCTTTGAAGGCGAATCATTTGGCGCCGCCGGGACGCGCATCGGCGAGATTTGCTTCAACACCTCGATGACCGGCTACCAGGAAGTCCTGACCGACCCCTCGTATCGTGGCCAGATCGTGACGATGACCTACCCGCTGATCGGCAACTACGGGACAAACGACGCCGATCTGGAAAGCACACAACCGCACGTGCGCGGGTTTGTGATCGAAGAGTTGAGCGAAGCGCCGAGCAATTGGCGTAACCAGGAGTCGCTCGCCGATTTCCTGCGCCGCTGGGATATTCCGGGAATTCAGGGCATCGACACGCGTACACTCACCCGGCACTTGCGGACGCGTGGCGCGATGAAGGCCTGCCTCACCACGGAATCGCTCACGGCCGAAGAGGCGGTGCGACGCGCACGCGAAGGCGAGGGCGTGGTTGGGATGGATTACGTGCGTGAGGTGACGGCGCCGAAAATTTATGACTGGGATCCCGAGGGCGAACTGAGCCGTGAATGGTCGACCTCGGCGGGTGAGCCATCTTCGCCCATGCCGCCGATTCGATATCGCATCGTTGCCTTCGATTACGGGATGAAGCGGAATATTCTGCGCTCACTCCGCCGGCGCGGATTCGGCGTCACCGTTCTGCCCGCGACCACCACCGCCGACGAAGTCCTGAAATTAAATCCAGATGGCGTTTTCCTTTCGAACGGGCCGGGCGATCCGGAAGCGTTGCCCTATGCGCATGAAGCAGTCAGCAATTTGATCGGACGGAAACCAATTTTCGGCATTTGTCTCGGTCACCAAATCCTCGGCTTTGCCTTCGGGGGGCGCACCTTCAAACTGAAATTCGGACATCGCGGCGGCAATCAACCGGTGAAGGATCTGCGTTCGGGCAGAGTGGCGATCACTTCGCAGAACCATGGTTTCGCGGTCGACGCCGAATCGCTGCCGAAAGAGGTGGAAGTGACGCACGTCAATCTGAACGACGGCACCGTCGAAGGCATGCGTCACCGGGAGCTGCCAATCTTCAGCGTGCAATATCATCCCGAGGCCGCGCCCGGCCCGCACGATGCGAGCTATTTTTTCGAACAATTCGAGCAGTTGATCGCGGGTACACGCGGGAATTGACGCCGCGACGCTGGGGTCGAGATTAGGCTCATGTTTAACTCCTCGATTCCAAAGTCGCTAAAAATTGCGGTCGCCGTCGGTTTCATTGGCGCGATTGCATCCACGCCGCTGGCGCTCGCGGCGGAACAGGGAAAAGATAATCTCGATGCTGCCGCCTCCAAGGAAGTGACGGGCGAGATCGTCGACATGATGTGCTACGTCGATCACGACGCCATGGGCGACAAGCACGCGGCTTGCGCGGCCAAGTGCATCAAGGGCAACGGTCCGGTTGGGATTGTTTCCGATGGAAAAGCGTATCTCGTCGTCGGCCAGCATAAGCCGATGAACGATCAGCTCGCTGAGTACGCCGGCAAGACGGTCACGCTCAAAGGCAAAATGGCGGAGCGCGGCGGTGTCGCGATGCTCGAGAATGCCGAGATCGTAAAGAAGTAATTTTCCGTCGTTATTTTGCGGCGCGCTTTATCATGGAGCGCGCCGCTTTTTTTCGCGCGTGCGCAGCGACACGACTTCGCTGAGCATGTTCACGCTGTCCTGCAGGAAATTGACCTTGCTCCCCTCCTCATGGTTCCAGCGCACTGGGACCTCGCGCATCCACAGGCCGGCGCGTTGCGCCAGGAAGAGCAGCTCAACATCAAAGCCGAACCCGTCCACCCTCGCCGCCTGCAGGATCGGGCGGCAGGCCTCCAGGCGAAAAGCCTTAAAGCCGCATTGGGTATCCCAGTAGGGCAGTCCGGTCGAAAAGCGGACGAGAAGATTGTAAACGCGCCCCGCCTGTTCGCGGCGAAACGGCTGACGGCGACCGATCAGTCGACGATCGAGCGCGCGCGAACCGAAAGCCAGATCGACTTCATTCCGTTCGACCGGTTCGACAATTTTCGGCAACTCTTCGATCGGCGTCGAAAGATCGGCGTCAAAGAAAACGCCGACCGGCTTCGTCGCGGCGAGCAATCCGGCGCGGACGGCGGCGCCTTTCCCGCGGTTTGATTCCTGGCGCAGGATCCGCGTCGTTAGGGACGAATGCTGCGCAAACTCACGCCGCGCTATTTCGGTCGTGGCATCGGTCGAACCGTCGTCGGCCACGATGATCTCGCTCTGCGGCGAATTTTTTTCGAGGTAGGCAAACGTCGCCGCGAGCGTTGATCCGATCCGCTTTCCTTCGTTAAAGGCGGGGATGACGACGGAAATCGCGGGCAACATGGGAAAAAATCCGCAGCGGGCGGCGACGGCAAGGCAGCGAATCAGATTCAGGGTTCGCTGTAAATGGCGGTGAGTAGTTTTCCGTCCGGCGCGAGATAGCCGCGATACATTCCGCTGGTATTAAAGGGCATCGCGATGCTCCCATCACGGCCAACCGCCACGAGGCCGCCGTCGCCTCCGAGCTGTTTTGCTTTTTCCAGCGCCTGCGCGCTCGCTTCCGCCAAGGTCAGGCCGCCGAGTTCCATCAGCGCCGAAACTTCATGCGCTACCGCCGCCCGGATGAAGAATTCGCCGTCGCCAGTGCAGGAGACAGCGCAAGTCTTGTTATCCGCGTAGGTGCCGGCGCCGATGATCGGGCTGTCCCCCACCCGACCGGGCAACTTATTCGTGTTGCCGCCGGTGGAAGTCGCGGCCGCGAGATTGCCATTCTGATCCAGGGCCGCGCAACCGACGGTCCCGTGGCGATCGGAGTCGGAGACGACGGACTTTTTACCTGCGGCACCGCTTTCCTTTTCTTTCGCTTTCAGCTTTTGCAGCGCGTCCCACCGTTGCGGAGTGAAAAAATATTTCGCATCGACCATCTCAAAACCGTTTGCTCGAGCGAACGCCTCTGCGCCCGCGCCCATGAGCAGAACGTGCTTCGATTTATCCATCACGGCCCGCGCCAGAAGAATTGGATTACGGACGTGTTGCACCCCGGCGACCGCGCCGGCGGCGAGCGTTCGCCCGTCCATGAGCGAGGCGTCGAGCTCATTCGTTCCCGCACTCGTAAAGACGGCGCCTTTGCCGGCATTGAAATTGGGATCGTCTTCGAAGACGCGCACCGCGGCCTGGACCGCATCGAGCGCCGCGCCGCCGCGCTCCAAAATTTCCTGGCCCGCGCGCAAGGCGTTCTCAATCCCACCCCGAATTGCCTTTTCGCGCTCCGGCGTCATCTCCGCGCGATTCATTGTTCCCGCACCACCATGCACGACCAAGGCAAACCGATTTTTGTTCATCGTAGGTATGGGAGTCTGCGCGGAGGCAGCGACAAACGCAAAAAGGATGGAGCTGACGAGCAAAGGAATGAGTGACCGCGCGCGCATGGAACCAAAATAGCAACGCTTGCCGATGTTGTAGAATATTCCGTCGTCAGCCGCTCTCCGCATTTTCCTTTTGCCCGGAAGCGAACTAAGGCAATTTCGCCCCTGCCATGCCCGCCGACCAATCCGAGACCGCCGCTTCGCCCTTGCCGGCTAATCCGGTCGTCGTCGTGCAAGGAGTTGGCCACCTTAGTCGCGAGGTGCTGCGCGAAATCGGCGGCGTCTTCTGGTTCATCGTCCAAACCGCCACCGAGACCTGGGATAATATTCGGCGAGGGCGCGCACCATTTCGCTCGGCCAGTTTTTTCCGCTACACCGAGCGCGCGGGGGTCGGGTCGATTCCGCTGGTCGGCCTGGTTTCCTTCTTTCTCGGTTTAACGATGGCGTTGCTCACGGGCTATCAACTCGCGCGCTTCGGGACGGAACGCCTGGTCCCCGGCCTCGTCTCGGTTGCCTTCACTCGCGAACTCGGTCCGCTGCTAACGGGCATTATGCTTGCCGCGCGCATCGGCGCTTCCTTCACCGCTGAACTCGGAACGATGCAGGTTTCAGAAGAAGTAGAAGCGATCGAAGCGATGGGAATCGGCCCGAACCGATTTCTGGTCGCGCCGCGGATGGTCGCGCTCTTCGCGTTGATGCCCTGTCTCTCTACCATCTCAAGCATCGCCGCCATCCTCGCGACCAGCTTTATCTCGCGTGTCTACTTCCATATCGCGCTCGTCTATTTTATCGATCTGGTGAAGGACTCGCTCCTGATCCGCGACATCATCACCGGAGTTTTGAAAAGCTTGATGTTCGGACTACTGATCGGCGCCATCGCCTGTTACCGCGGACTGTCGGTCAAGGGTGGAGCGGCCGGAGTAGGCACGGCCACCACTTCCAGCGTCGTCACCGCCATCACTACCGTCATTGGTTTCGATACTCTATTTAATATCGTTTATATCGTGTTCTTCCCATGACGACGCCGGCCACTAACTCCCTCCGGCGTGTCGTCGAACTACGCGACGTCCATTTAAAGTTCGACGAGAAGGAGGTTCTGCAGGGCGTCTCTTTGGCGGTCGAACCGCAGGATCGCCTCGTCATTATGGGACAGAGCGGTAGTGGGAAGAGCACGATTTTGCGCCTCGTCCTCGGCATCCTTTCGCCGACCAAGGGAGAGGTGTTCTTCAAGCAATTCGAAGTCGGTCGACTAAAGCAACGGAAGTTACAACAGATTCGCCGTCACATCGGCATGGTCTACCAATACTCCGCCCTGCTCAGCTCGCGCACCGTGCGCGAAAACGTTTCTCTTCCGCTGGAAGAATTGACCGATAAGTCACCAAAAGAGATTAACGAGATCGTCGAACAAAAACTGGAACTGGTCGGAATGCAGGACGCCTGTGAGCGGATGCCTTCGGAACTCAGCGGCGGCATGCGCAAGCGTGTCAGCCTCGCCCGCGCGCTGGTGATGGAGCCCGAGCTCATTCTTTTCGATGAACCTTCGGCCGGCCTCGATCCCGTCATCAGTTCGGTGATCGACGAACTGATTATCTCGCTGACCGACAAGTCCAAGGTGACTTCCATCATTGTCACCCACGAAATGGATAGTGCCTTTCGCATCGCCACCCGCATGGCTATGCTATATCAAGGCAAGATCATCGAGGACGGTAAACCGGAACAACTAAAGAAATCGAAGAGTCCCGTCGTGGTGCAGTTCCTGAGCGGCAGCACCGAAGGCCCTATCCTGGAGCAATCTGAAGATGCAATTACGTCGTAACGAAATCCTAACCGGACTGCTGGTCGTTGGCACCCTGGCGGTGCTGACGGGCGTCCTGATTCTACTGGGAGCGCCGGGTTTGTTTCGACCGTTAGTCACCTATCGCCTCTACTTTGATAATGCCGCGGGAATTAAACTTGGTGCGCCGGTCCTTCTGGCAGGACGCAAGATTGGGCAGGTAGGTAAACTTTATTCCCCCGTCTCGAATGAAGAGAGCCAGCGTGCCGTCGAGGCCGCTCGCGCTGCGCGCAGCGCTGATAGCACTGTCACCGCAACTTCTCCCGAAGAAAAGCCTCCCCGCTACGAGGTCCGCATCGAGGTGCAGGTAGATCGTAACGCTCTGATCTACCGCGACGCCAAAGCCCGACTGATGACGCTTGGACTGCTCGGAGAAACGGCGATCGACTTTACCGAAGGGACGGACGGTTCTGGTCGCGCCGGAGCTGGTGATATTTTCGCCGGCGAACGGGTGCCGGATTTCGGTGAATCAATCGCGCACATGCTGGATATAGTTAAGCCGGTCGCGACCGAAGCCACCGCGACATTAAAGGAACTCGAGACTACCGCGCAGAATCTTAATCACATCACGGACGACAATTCCCAGCTGAACCTGGCTCTGACCGAGTTTAAGACCTTCGGCCAGCACTTAAACGAGCTAACGGCGCCGCAGGGTTCGCTCTCGGTCTCGCTGGGCAACATAAAACAGCTCACCACCGACCTGACCAAGAACGACAACATCAACGTGACCTTGCAGAATCTGCGCAAAGCTTCCGATCAACTGAAGAGTTCACTTAACTCCCTCGGTCCGTCCCTTTCCGAGACGGGCCGTAATGTCGAAGATATGACGGCGACGCTCAAGGCTCAGCCGTGGCGTCTGGTCTGGCCGACGACGAAGAAGTATCCCCAGGAGTCCGCGGCCCCTGCTAGTTCCGGAAGTAAACGCTCAGCTAAAGCAGTGAAGTCCAGCCCAACGCCTTCACGCTCGACCCGGCGATAGTTCGAATAGGGAAGGTGAAATAGCTCAAGAAAATAGTTTGCAGACAGGCCTAATACTGCTAGGAACAGCTTCATGGACTTATCATTGGCCAGGTTAGAAGAAGCGGTGCAACTGCGCCGCCAGATTGATCAACTTCAAAGTCGTCTCAGTAGTATACTCGGCGGACGAAGCGCGGGCCCGCCCGCCGCTTCGGCGGCGTCGAGTCCTGTCCCTGCGGCCGGCACCGGTGGCGGACGACGCCGCGGAGGACGGCGCAGCATGTCGGCGGCGACGCGCGCGAAGATCGCGGCGGCAGCGCGTGCACGCTGGGCCCGGCAAAAAGGTGGAGCGGCTGCTAGTCCCTCCGGGAAACCGGCGAAAACTATGGCGCGCAAGGGGAAGAAGCGTCAGATGAGCCCCGCCGCCCGCCGCAAACTAAGCGAGATGATGAAAGCTCGCTGGGCTGCTCGCCGCCGAGGCTAGCCGACCCCTACCGAACATTTACCAAGGCCGCGCGGAGTAACTTCGCGCGGCCTTTTACTTGGCGGCGAGGCGCAGGCGGAGGAACTTGAGCACAAAGCGCTCTTCGGATCTTAAGTCCGCGAGTTTATCTTCCAGACTCTCCTCCGTCTTGGTCTTGAGGTCTTCACTCAAGCCGCCGTCCAGATAGGAGGCGAAGACGACAGGATGAACATAGCATTTGCGGCAGATCGCGGGAGTATTGCCCAGAATCTTCGAGACCGCGGTGACGGCGTCCTTAATATTACCCTGCAGCGCCTTCTTGGTCTCACCCCGCTCCTGGACGCTTAGGGCCAGCGCGGCGAGGACCGTTCCGGCCCAGGTTCGAAAATCCTTCGCGGTAAAGTTTTCCCCCGTAATTTCGCGCAGATAATCGTTTACGTCCTGCGACGTAATGTTCTCCCTCTTCTCTTCTTCATCGAGATATTGGAATAACTCCTGCCCGGGCAGGTCCTGAAGCTGCCGCAGGGTTCGCGCGATACGCCGATCTTCCACATCCACATCATGCTCAACCCCGCTTTTGCCGCGAAAACGAAAACGCAGCTTCGCTCCCTTTATCTCAACGTGCCGGTTCCGCATCGTCGTTAGGCCAAACGATTTGTTGTCTTTGGCATACTCCTCGTTGCCAACGCGGATGAAGGTGCTTTCGAGGAGCTGGACCACGGTCGCCAGGACTTTGTTGCGCGGTAGCCCGGGTAGTTTCAAGTCCTCGGCGACACGGCGGCGAATCTTGGGCAGAGCATCGCCGAAATTTACCATGCGATCGTACTTGTCCTCGTCGCGGACAAGCCGCCATCTTTCGTGATAGCGATACTGCTTTCGTCCGCGATCATCTCTGCCCGTGGCCTGCAGATGTCCGTTCGGTGAAGGACAAATCCAAACATCAGTGTAGGCCGGTGGGATGGCGAGGCGGCGCAAACGCAGAACGCGCGTCTCGTCGCGAATCGATTTTCCCTCGGTGTCGAAGAACTGAAATGTTTTGCCCTTTAACTCCCTCGTGTAACCCGGGCCGTCATCGCTGACATAGCGCAGGCCGGCTTCTTCCGCGGCATCTTGCGCCGGATCGGCCGGAACCTCAGCCTCGGCTGGCTTTTTCTTTGCGGTTCGACGGGTGCGCTTGTTCACGCACGTAATACGGACGTGGGGCGCCGAAAAGGCGCATGCGATCCCTCAACCGCGGAAACTAGGCGCCGTAGCTCTTGGTAAACTTCTTGCGGGACTCGGAATCGGGCTCGCTCGCTGGTGCGATGGAAGGGGAAGAAGAGCTCTCGGGTGCGGGAGCAGATGGTTCCTCGCGAGGCGCCGAAGCGGCCGCAGGCATTTCTCCCTTTTCACCACGCGCCGCCTCGACGTAGGCGAGCTGGAGATTAGAAATTGCATTTCGCAGCACCGCGCTTTCGTCGTTGCTCAAATTTCCGCGGGTCTTGTCCTCAATCATCACCAGTTGGTCGATGAACATCTTGGCCAGGTCGAGGTTCAGTTCCGGTTGACCGCTTTGCGGGTGCGGAATCTGCCCCAAAAAAAGCGCGGCGTTTTGCGCGTGCATCATCACGAACTCGATAAAGCGCTGCACCATTTCCCCGGAGTTCGTCGTGCGTTGGACTTCAGCCATGTGATTTTTTCTCCTTCAGCGGTGGCCTTACTATAGCCATAACGTACGCCTGTTTGCCGAAAAACTTTTGCGCGGCCTTTCTGATCTCGTCGCGGGTCAGCGCGTTCACCCGCTCATCCAAGTGCTGGTAGTAATCATAGCCGAGCCCATAGAGTTCATCCAAGGCACTCATGTAGGCAAACATGTCGTTACTCTGGTTTTGGATTTGCTGCGCGCCGATCAGCTTCTTCTTCGCGCGATCAATCTCCGCCTGGGTAAGGCCGTCGCGCGCGAGTTTTCGGATCTCGTCGAGGAAAGCGACTTTGACCTGCTCCAGTTTTTTCGGATCCGTCCCGAGATAGAAGGCAAACAACCCGGGGACCAGCGCCTGCACCTGAGCGGCGCCGACGAAATAAGCCAGGCCCATTTTTTCGCGAATTCGAATGAAGAAGCGACTGCCGAGATCGCTGCTCGCTTCATCGAGAACCTCGAGCGCGTAATGATCGGGATCAAAGACATCGGAGCCGCGAAATCCAACCATCAGAACGGCCTGGGCCTTGTCCCGAATCTCTTCCACGGTTTGACTCGAACGCAGGGGCGCAGGCTCCGACGCGCGGGTGAGCTGGAGTTCGCCGACCGGCATCGATCCGAGCTTTTTCTCTAGAATTTCTTTCACCTCCGCGGCCCGGACTTTTCCAAAGACAGAGATGACGCCGTTTTTGGCCACGAGATACTGATCGCGAAAGGCGACGAGATCCTTAGTCGTTAGCTTCTCGATGACTTCCTGCGAACCTTCGTTGCACAAGCCGAAGGGATGCTTTCCAAAAAGTGCGCGGCGAACAAGATTACGCGCGACCGAAACCGGCTCTTCTTCTTCCTCCTTGATCTTCGCGATCCGAACTTTCTTTTCGCGGGCAACTTCGTTTTCTGGGAACGTGGCGTGCAAGAGAACGTCGGCCAGAATCTCCAAGCCGAGAGCGAGATCGGGTTCGGTCACTCCGGCGCGAATGGCGATGCTGTTATTTCCGGCTTCGGCCTCAATTTCCCCGCCGACACTCTCCAGCTCGCCGGAGATCTGTTCGCCGGTGCGCGTCTTCGTTCCCTTGAGCAGAGACTTGGCCGCGAGGCGAGTGAGTCCGTTTGTCTCCGCCGTTTCCGCGAGCAAGCCACTGCGAAAGACCGCGGCAAGATCGACCAGCGGCAACCGCGCGTCTTCCCGTACGAGAACGCGCAGGCCGTTGCTCAGCACAAATTTTTGGACTTCACCCGCGACGGTCGGGGCAGTCTGCGACCCGGACGCAACGGCCAGCGACCCCTTCGGATTCAGCGAAACAACACTCAGGTTCTGATTCACCAAATATTTCGCCGCGACGCGTTGGATGTCCTCGCGCGAAACGTCCTGCACCCTGGCGAGATACTCGCGCCCAAAGTCGAGGTTGCGGGTCAGAAACCAATTCGTGCCCAAGTCCGAAGCCTGCCCGCGCATTGTTGTGAGCGAACTCAACTCATTCGCGAGCACGATTTTCTTCCCCTTCGCCAGCTCCGCGGGCGTCACTCCGCGGTCACGCACTTCTCCGATGATCTGATCGATTAATTGCAGGGCCGCGTTTCGGTTCTCGGCGTCGAGGACCGCCGCGACGCCCAGTAGCCCCGGTTCGCCCGGAGTGTAGGAAAAGGCCTCGACCGAAAAGGCCAGACCCGATTCTTCGCGCACCCGGCGGTAAAGGCGAGAACTGCGCCCTTCCCCGAGAATGACCGAAAGAAGATCGAGCGCCGGCACATCGGGATGGGTGATCTCGGGCACATGCCAGGCGAGCGCGAGATGCGTCAGTTCGGTCGCGAATTCCTGATGAGCCTCGCGCCGGCCGAGCTGAATCGGTTCGGGCGGGATATAAACCGGTTGCAGAGAGCGGCCGGGAACGTGACCAAAAAGTTTCTCGATCTGCGCCTGAATTTTTGCCGTATCAATATCGCCCGCGACGACAAAGGTCATGTTATTCGGCACGTAGCGCGCCTTATAATAGGCGAGGACATCGTGCTGTGTCAGCTGGTTGTAGATGTCGAGCTGGCCAATGACCGGCAGGCGATAGGGATGGACCTGATAGGCGGTGGCAAAAAGTAATTGCGTCAGCATCCGCTCCGGGTCGTCCATGCCCATGGCGAACTCGCGGCGGATGACTTCCTGTTCTTTCGCGTACTCGTGCGGCGGCAAAGTCGAGTTCAGCACTGCGTCCGACAGAATGTCGATCGCAGCCGCGACGCCATCGCGGGGCACATCAATCCAGAAGACCGTCCGATCAAACGAGGTGTAGGCGTTGATATAACCGCCCACGTCCTGAATTTTTTGCGCGATCTCATTGGTGGAACGCGTCTTCGTTCCCTTGAAGAGCATGTGCTCGAGGATGTGCGATAAACCGGCACCGAGATGCTTGTCTTCGTAAATGCTCCCCGTGGCGCACCACGCTTGCACGCTCGCGACCGGGGCGCTGCGATCTTCCTGGACGATGACATTCAAACCATTGCTCAAAGTCCATTTTCGCGACTGATTTGGTGGGAAGGAAATCACCGGAGCTTCCATCGCGCTCTCGCTTTTCAGATGAGGCGGATTATGACGCATCGCTCTCATTCATGACGCACAGCCCGGGCCGCGCGGGGGGAAATCATGCCGTTTTCGGCGAGGGCAACCGCGGAATAGGCGGCGTGGCCGGGACAGGAATCTCCGGTCGAAATGGCTGCGCGAATGCTTCCTGGAAATCATAGACCGCTTTGAAATCGTCCATCGAATCCTGCTCGGTCTTCCCGAAAATGCCCGCGCCGATGAGATTGAAAACCATCTGGCCAATGTCCTCGCAGCGCTTGATTCCCCAGAATGAAAAGACACTCAGGACCATCGGGCCAAATTCCTTCAGCGCATAATGCCGGACGCCCTCGAGCAATTCCGGACCGGCGACATGTCGCACGCTCGCACCCTTGGCTTTCTTCTGCTGTTTGGTGGTGTAATCGAGCGCGTCGCGCAGGAACATGTAAGCCTCGCGCTGATACCGGGGGTCGCTCGCGATGATCGAGTCGAGCGCTTCACTGAATCCAATTTTCTGCATTTGCTTCGGTCGCTCGGGGGAGAGCAGCGACAATGATAGCGGGCTTGCCGCGCCCGAGCAAATCGCCGTGCTATTGCACCTGCGCGTCCATCGCGTCGAGATAAACCGAAAGCGGATCGTGCCGACGGCTCACCGCCTCGAGATTTTCCGCCGCCCGCAGATAGCCGCTGAACTGACCGCTGGAATCGGCGGCCTGCGTCGCCTCAAACCAATTCAGATAGTCGTCTACGCTCTCCATCCGAGATTGTAATTTCGCGCGAAGATCGGCCGCCCGCTTGGCGCGAGCAGCAACGCCGCGGCGGCGATTTTTGCTCAATGCTTCCGACATTTGTTCGTACTCCAGCATGACGGGCCGGAGAAGCGGATGCGCCCTCGCGGAAAGAAGCATGAGATTTTGGGATAATGTTTGCGCGGCCTTGGCCTCCACCCGCGTTCGCGAGTTTCGGCAGGCCTCGAGAAATGACGTCTTGCCGTTATCCGCGATTTTCGTCTTCAAAATTTCATCGAGCGCGCTCCCGGTCGTGGCGAAGGCGTCGAGGACAGAGCTTTGCCCGGTCGACGTGCGCGCCAGCGTCTTTTGCCAGGTTTTTTCCATTTCTTCGGGCGTGGAACCCAGCGAAGAAAAATGCCGCTGCAAGTCCGCCAGCGGATCGCCCCTCGCCTGCGGCAGGTTGAGGATCAGAGCCTTCAAGGCTGATGCGCCACCCGGCATGGTCGCCAGCGTGCGAGTAAGGACGCTCGCCTGCGCGCGGTAAAGGAGTTGAGACTGCGAATCGAGCAGCGCGGGGTCTTGTTGGAGCAGTTTGGCCAGGGTCATGAAATTCGTCGCCGGCAGCGGCTCCCCGTTGTTGTCCGCGCCCTCCAAACCTTCGACCAGCCATTCCGGCGGCGGCGTATACGGCTGACCGGCAGGCAATTCCGGGGATGCGCGGTAGGTCATCTCGAGCAGCAACGCCCGCGTCACCTCGTGGGTCAGCGTCGCCGGATCGAACTTGCGGGGCACCAAAAGATCTACCTGGATCTTCAGGCCCGCACCCGTCTGGCTGAAACGGAGTGCCGCCGGTCCAACCTCTGGAAGATTCGCCTGCGGCATTTGGAGATTGATCAGGATCGGGATTTTCCAGCGATCGGGCGCCTGCAAAAGACCCAGGAGCCGCGCCTTGACCCCTTCGGCCGCCCCGCTGACGAGGCCGCGCAGCTCGGTTGATCCTCCAAAAACCATAAATTGGCGGGAACTGCTCACGGTGCGTGGGGTTATATCGGCAGGAAGTCGAAATATTCCGCCTGCGAGCAGGGTGAGCGCGAGGGCTCGAAGCAGAATTCGACGAGACGACATGGTTAAAAGATTAGAGCGATAACCCCGGGGAATGCGACATTTTCCTCGAACAGCTCTCGTCGGGCCTTCGTCAAAAAAGCAGTAAAAAATATGAAAATGAAAACATTATTGATCGCGGCGGTGGCGTCCGTCGCGCTGGCGGTTTCGGCCGAGGCAAGAACCAGGACGGTGCAGACGTCGAATGGGACCGTGGCGAGAAGCGGCCGATATCATGGTGGCTATTATAGAGGGGGCAGCCGCGTCTCGATTGGCTTCGGCTTTGGCTATCCAGGATTCTATGGCGGCTACTACGGTGGTTATCCCGGATATTATGGCGGCTATTGTCCGTATTATGGCGGAGGCTACTACTCCCCCGGAGGATACAACGGATACTACGGCGGCGGTTATTATCCCAACGCAGGATATGGCTACAACAGCGGTTACGGGTATAACGGAGGCTACTCCCAAGGCGGCTATGCCTCGCGCGGAAACGTCGTCGCCCAAGTGCAATCGCGCCTCGCCCGCGCCGGATACTATCGCGGTGCGATTGATGGCGTGATGGGCCCGCGAACCCGCTACGCGATCCGCGCCTACGAGGGCCGGCACGGTTTACCCATCGACGGCGTAATTGATCGACGTCTTTTAGCAACTCTTGGCTTAGCCTAGAGTTTAAGTAAATAAGGGGCAGCCGACGGGTGGTAGCGTAAAAGCGGCCCGTCGGCTATTTCTTTTCCGGCCAGAGCCACTAGTGCGTCGGGGCTGTCGTGGCGGCGGAAAAGGCAACTTCCTTGTTGCCGAATTCGATGATGCCGACCTTTTCCAGCAACCGGCGTTCGCGTCCCATCGTTCCCGCGACGTCCATCTGCAGGTAGGTCAGATATTTGGCCAGCGCCGGATGAATCGGCAGCCGACCGATCGCTCCGCCGGTGGGAGTAACGACAAGTTTTCCGCCGCTAACCTCCGCGCGATAGACGCCCGTCGTATAAAGTGAGTAGCCAAAGATCGAGCGCTCGACTGTCGCCTGGCAAACCCCGGGCGTAAACGCGACCAAGGCCCGTTCGAAATCGAGAATCGAGTAAGTGAGCGCCTCCTTTTTGCTCCGGAGCGCGTTCGACAGGAACGCGTTCACATCCTTTTCGGCATACTTGAGCGCCGCGGGACGGTGATAGAGCGTCATCATTTCCAGATCCATGTTGATCTGCGCCGGTAATTCCTGTGACTTGACCACGAGCGGAACATCAGGCGGCAGAACGGCCAGAAGCACGATCGCAGCGGCCCCCGCACCCAGAACCAACTTCGCGATCCGCACGCTCCAGAGCCGCGCATTCACGCCTCGAGCGTTGAACATTCCCTGTAAGCGCCGATGGGCGTCCTCCGGCGTCTCTTCGTTCGCGGAACGCTTGATCTGCGCTAACGACGCGCGGTCAAGCTTGGTTCCACAATCGTGGCAGTAAATGCGCGCGGTTTCGTTTTCGCGCCCGCATTCGGCGCACTTCAACATCGGTTCTTCAGCAACGGCGGTACTCATTCTTTCGTCTTCGGTGGCTTGGGCGTTTCAGTTTTGGCTGGAGCGTTCCCTTTCGATTCTGTCTTCGGCTTTTCCGCGGCAGGAGTCTCTTTTTTCGCCCCTTCCTGGTAGGACTTGCTCCGGTAATCCGTGATATAAAAGCCCGAACCTTTAAAAATGAGGCCGGCTCCCGTGCCGAGCTGCCGTTTGACCTTTCCGTGCCCCCATTTCTTCATCTGGCAACGGTCATGGGGACATTCCTGCAACGGCTGGTCGCGCATCGACTGAAAAAAATCGAAATTTTTCCCGCACTTTTCACAGGCGTATTCGTAGGTGGGCATGGGTAAGGGATTAAGGAAGTGCAAGGTAGCTACTGTCGGAAGCAAAATTCAAGCCGGACGGCACTCGCACTGCTCCATCCCCCGTGCGCACCTTGACTTTGCCATGGGTGAGTTGAACATTTTGCCTTAATTTATGACTTTGAGATCGATCCTGATTTCTGCTTTTTCCGCAATCTCGTTACTCCTTCTGGCCGGTTGCGAGAGCGATGCCCGCTACGGCGAGAACACGCCTTACATGGGCGGTGTCGTCGGAAATGAGCCAGCGTCGAATGGAGCCCCGAACGATAACGTTTCCTACTGGGACGGCGATGGCAGTGGGGGAAAGCCTTCCGTGAAAATCAGCCTTGGAGAACAGCGTGCTTACTTCTACCGGAACGGGCAGCTTGTTGGAATTTCGCAATTATCCACCGGTCGCGAAGGCAAGGCCACGCCCCCGGGCAAATACCACATCATCAATAAAGATCAGGCTCACGCTTCGAGCCTTTACGGCGACTACGTCGACGCGTCGGATCAGGTGGTGAAGGAAAATGTCGAACTCGGCAAAGATCCGAAGCCACCCGGCTCGCATTTCAAAGGCGCGCCGATGCCCTTCTACATGCAGATCGCGCCCGGATTCGGGATGCACGCCGGTTATTTGCCTGGTTATGCAGCCTCGCACGGATGCATTCGCATGCCGGCATTCATGGCGGAGAATTTCTTTCGTTCCGTCTCCGTCGGCACGCCGGTCACGATCACGAACTAGCCGTCTCGTTGAAGTGCGCCGGCTTTTCGGCGAGAACTTCGCGTGCGGAAAATCAACGCCGAGCTAATTGAGCGCGTCGCGCGGGTCCCGTCCCTGCGCCGCCATTTTGAGCTGATTCGGGAGCGGAAGTTCCCGGCGAAATTCTCTCACGTTGTCGCGAGCGCCCAGCCATTTCTAGTTGCGGCGCTCGCGCGCGACATCGCCGAGCCGCTCTGGATTCTTTGTCCGACCGTTCGAACACAGGAACTGTTCTTCGAGGGTCTGCTCAATTGGAACGAGGAGGCCGCTTTTCTTCCCGAGGCCGAATTCGCCGCGGTCGAAAATATTCTGCCCGATCCTGAAATTGCCGCGGAACGCCTGGCGTTGCTGGCGGAGATTGAGCGCGGTCGAGCAAAAATCATCGTCACCACCCGCGCCGCCATCGTCCAACCCGCGCCCGCGCCCGGTTCGCTCAAAGCTGGCTCGTTAGACATCCATCGCCAGCAGCGGATAGAGATGGAACTCCTGCTAACCCGACTGGCCGAGGCGGGCTACGAGCGCCTCCCGCAGGTAGCGGTCCGCGGGCAATTCGCGGTGCGTGGGGGAATCGTCGACATCTTTCCGTGGCAAGCGCCCTTGCCTCTCCGCCTGGAATTTTTTGGCGACGAAATCGAATCGATCCGAGAGTTCGATCTCGATACGCAAACGTCGATTCGCACCCGCGATCGCGCCAGCATTCTGCTGGGAGCAGCGGAAGAACAACGCGCCAGGGTGCGCGATTTCATCGGCCCAAATCATTTGGTGGTCGATCTCGAGCCGGAGGAAAATCTCGATCCACAGATTCAAATCAGTGAAGGCTGGATTGAAGAGGGCGCGGAAAATTTCCAGACCGCCTTCGCCGACGGCGACGTGAGCGAATTCGCCGCGGCGGATTTCGCCCTCGCGGAGGCCAAGCGTTTGCAATTCGTCTCCCGCCTGGACGAATGGCGCGCCGCCAATTCAAGGGTCGTAATTTATTTCCAGACCGAGGGTGAGATGGAGCGCTTCCGCGAACTCTTTCCCGCTGAGGCGCTGCGCGAAGTCGATCTCGTCGAAGGCACGCTCGATCACGGTTTCCTTTTCCCGGCGGCGAATCTTGTCGTTCTCTCCGCGAATCAATTGATCGGGCGCCTGCCGGTGCACGGCCGCCGCCGTCTCGCCCGCGCCGAGAGACGGAACCGCGCGCAGATCGACTTCAGCGAATTGAACGACGGCGATCTGGTCGTTCATCTCGAGCACGGCATCGGCCGCTTCCTCGAACTCGCGCAAATGCCTTCTCCGGGCGGCGCGATGCAAGAAGTCCTCGTCCTCGAATTCGCCAGCGACGCGCGCCTTTATGTTCCCCTCGAACAAGCCTATCTCGTTTCCCGTTACGTCGGCGTTGGGAAAAAATCGCCGCCGCTCAGTTCCCTGGCGGACGCCAAGTGGGCGCGCGCGAAAAAAAGCGCGGCCGCGTCCATCTTCGATTACGCGGGGAAAATGTTGTCGCTCCAGGCCGAACGCGAAACGCGCGAGGGTCACGCTTTCGGCGGCGACACCAAGTGGCAGGCGGAGTTCGAGCATTCCTTCCCGTATCGCGAAACCCCCGACCAATTGAAGGCGATTATCGACACCAAGCGCGACATGGAACAGCCGCGTCCGATGGATCGGTTAATCTGTGGCGACGTCGGTTTCGGGAAGACGGAGGTGGCGATTCGCGCCGCGTTCAAAACCGTCATGGAGGGCAAACAGGTCGCCATCCTCGGTCCGACCACTGTCCTCGCGCAGCAGCATTTCGAAACTTTTCGCCAGCGCATGCTCGATTACCCGGTTCGGATCGAGATGCTCAGCCGCTTTCGTTCGCCGGCCGAGCAAAAGAAAGTCTTGAAACTCCTGCGCGAAGGCGGCGTTGACATTGTGATCGGGACGCACCGCCTGATCTCGGGCGATGTCGTCTTCAAAGACCTCGGCCTGGTCGTAATCGACGAAGAGCAACGCTTCGGCGTGCTCCACAAGGAAAAGTTCAAGGAGCTTTTCAGTTTGGTGGATGTCCTGACGCTTTCGGCGACGCCGATTCCCCGCACGCTTTATCTCTCGCTCGTCGGCGTCAAAGATATGTCGACGATCGAGACACCGCCGCAAAATCGATTACCGGTCGAGACCGTCGTTTGCGGCTATGACGAGCGGATCATTCGGGACGCGATCACGCGCGAGCTCGAACGACAAGGACAGGTTTATTTTTTGCACAACCGCGTGCAATCGATCGAAAAAGTGCGTGATCGGCTCGTCGAGCTTTGTCCGGGCGCGCGGATCGAATTCGGTCACGGACAAATGGATGCGGACGAACTCGAAACGGTCATGCAACGTTTCGTCGCCGGGAAAATTGACGTCCTTGTTTGCACGACCATCATCGAAAGCGGCCTCGATATTCCGAACGCAAACACGATCATCATCGATCGCGCGGATCGATTCGGCCTCGCCGACCTGTATCAACTGCGCGGTCGCGTCGGGCGCGCCGAGCACAAGGCCTACGCCTACCTCATGCTGCCGCGCGATTTGATGACTGTCGGCGCGGCGCGGAAGCGGATTAACGCGATCAAGCAGTACAGCTCGCTCGGCGCGGGGTTTCGCATTGCCATGCGTGATCTCGAGATTCGCGGCGCGGGCAGCATTCTCGGGACGCAACAGAGCGGTCACATCGTGGCGGTCGGTTTCGATCTTTACTGTCAGCTCCTGAAACAAGCGGTGGCGCAGATCAAAGGCCAGCGCACGCGATTTCGCCTCGAAGTAGAAATGCGCCTGGATTTTCTCGCAACCAATGAGGCCGAGTTCGTCCGGGCAGTCCAGCGCGTCCCAGCATTTCTCCCCCGCTCCTTTATTGAAGACGCCACCTTGCGCATCCAGGCTTACCGCCGCCTGGCCGACGTCACCTCGCAGGAACAGCTCGACCGTCTGCGGAAAGAATGGCGAGACCGCTTCGGTGTTTTCCCGGAGACCGTCCAAAACCTGGTCACTCTGACTCAAACCAAACTCGCGGCCACGAAGGCGCGGATCACGCGCGTGGAAACGAAGGAAGACAAACTGATGCTGAGCCGCGGGGGTGATTTTATACTTGTCGGCGGCAAATTCCCTCGTTTAGTTACGGCGAAATCTCAGGAGCGCCTGCCGGAAATCCTTGGCCTGCTCCGCCAACTGTCATGAAGCGTTCTCTCGTTTTCGCCTGCCTCGCCGCGATCTTCGCGGCGCCGTCTCTCCCTGCCGCCGGCCCGCCGCCACCCGCGCGCGGTCCGGAAGTTATTGATGGTGTGGCCGCGGTCGTTAATAACGACGTCATCACTTATTCGCAGGTGCGCGAAGTCTCGCTGCCCAAGGAAAGACTCCTGATGTCGCAATACCGCGGTGAAGAGCTGATGGCGAAAATAAAGGAAGCGCGGCAGGCAGCCGTGCAGGATTTGATCAACCGCCAGTTGGTCATCCAGGCCTTTACGAAGGAATCGTTTCAAGTTCCGGATCACTTTGTCGACCAGCGAGTGCAGGAAATCATCCGGGAAAATTTCGGCGGCGATCGAGCAGCCTTCATCCGAACCTTGCGTGCCCAGGATTACACCCTCGCGCAATTCAAGAAGATGGAGATGGACAAAATCATGGTGCAAGCCATGAGACAGAAGAACGTTAAGTCCAATACGATCACGCCGCCGGGGCAGTTAGAGGGATACTACCGAAAACATATCGCTGACTACACCTCGAAGGCGCAGGTGAAATTGCGCCTGATCATGATTCCGGCCAAGGCTGGCGAACAGGCCGCGCAAAAAGCGATGGCGGAGGAAATTTTGAGCAAGCTCGTTCACGGCGCCGAATTCGACCGCATGGCCCAGATTTACTCCGAGGACAGCACGCGCGATCTTGGCGGCGATTGGGGCTGGATCGATCGTGGAACCCTCGCAGCGCCACTCGAGAACGTCGCGTTCAACCTTTCTCCCGGGAAGATCAGCAACATCGTCGACGTCAGCGGAAACTATTACATTCTCAAGGTGGAAGATCGACGCGGGGGCGCGACAAAATCGTTCAAGGACATGCGACCCGAGATCGAGAAGATGATGGCCCTGCAACAGGCGCAATCCGCCCAGGAACGCTGGATCGCTGGCCTGCGGCAGAAGGCTTTCATCAAGGTCTACTAGGCGCGCTTGCGTGGCGTGCGCACGCCAGCAAACTGCGGCGTGGCGTTGCGCATTGGAATCACGCTCGGCGATCCCGCCGGGATCGGGCCGGAGATCATCTCGGCGGCTCTCTCTTCAGGGCAGCTTCCCGGCGCCGGCTATCAGATCATTGGCTCGAAGGATGGAATCGAACCCGGAAACCCGAGCGACGTTTCCGCTCGCGCCGCCTGGCACGCGATGGAAGAAGCCGCGCGCTTAGCTAACGACGGCGAAATAGATGCGGTTGTCACCGGACCAATCCACAAAGCAAAAATGGCTGCCGTTGGATTCCAGTATCCGGGCCAAACCGAGTTCTTCGCCGCGCGCAGTGGCACCATGAATTACGCGATGCTCCTGACCGCTGGCGCTTTTACGGTCGCCCTGGTGACGACCCATATTCCGTTGCGGGAAGTGTCGGGCACGCTGCGCCAGTCAGAGATTGTTCGGATTGGAAAGTTGCTCGTGACGTTCCTCCAGCGCCGCGGCCTCGCCCAACCGCGCGTCGCGGTGGCTGGATTGAATCCGCACTCCGGTGAATCCGGCCGGATGGGTTTGGAGGAAATTGAAATCATCGAGCCCGCCATCCGCGAACTACAGTCTTCCTCCACCTCCGCCATTTTCGAAGGTCCGATCCCGCCGGACACATTGTTTTACCATCTCGCCCGTGGGCAATGGGACGCCGCGCTCTGTCATTACCACGACCAGGGCCTGATCCCGCTGAAGCTGCACGGCTTCGATCAGGGTGTGAATGTGACCCTCGGCCTACCCTACCCTCGCACCAGCCCGGACCACGGCACTGCCTTTGACCTTGCCGGGAAAAATCGCGCGCGGCCGGATAGTATGATCGCCGCAATCAAACTCGCGGTGGAGCTCGCTCAGAACCACGATGGCTAGGATTGCCAAGTATGGAACCGTGTTCACCCTCGGGTTACAGAACACCTTCGTCTATCGGTGGAACTACTTTCTGCGGGCGCTTTTTGGCCTGATTCCACTCGCGGGCACCGTCTTTCTCTGGCGCGCCGTTTTCGCCGAACGTGGTGGCAGTTTCGGTGGTTACGACTACGGCCAAATGATTTACTATTATTTGTTAATGATTTTGGTCTCGAATCTGGTCACGCCCACGGAAGACGAATGGCAGATTGCCTCCGATATCCGGGAAGGCCAGATCAATTCCTTCCTGACCAAGCCGCTGAGCTATCTCGGTTATCGCACGAGTATCTTCCTGGCCGGAAGGCTGGTCTACACCATCGTCACGGTTGTTCCGATTATTCTTATCTTCATTTATTTCCGCGGCTACCTCCGGGCTCCCACCCATCTCCTGACCTACCCGCTGGCGCTGATCTCACTGATCATGGCGGCCTTCATCCAGTTTTTCATCACCTATGCCCTGGCGATGATGGCGTTCTGGATCCTGGAAATTTCGACGGTCATTTTTATCGTCTATTCCTTCGAGTATTTCCTCGGTGGCCAAATGTTCCCGGTCGACATCATGCCCCTCGGCGTTCAGGCGGTGATGAAATGGTTGCCGTTCTACTACGAACTTTTCTGTCCAATCGCGATTTTTCTCGAGCGCCTCTCGCAAGGTGAGCTGGTCAAAGCCCTCTTAGTTCAAAGTGGATGGCTAATCATCACCTGGGCGATCGCGCGGATGATGTGGCAGCGTGGCCTGAATCATTATCAGGCGGTTGGAGGCTAGGGAGCGTTTGCTGCGCCCTGCCTCGGCAAGCGTGATTGCTCGGTCGACAAGCCGGCGGCCTCCCAGGCTTTGAATCCACCAGCCATCGATTTAACGTTAGTATATCCCATCTCCTGCAAACTCTGCGCGGCCAATGCGGAACGGCCACCGGCACCGCAATGCAGAATAATCGGCGTTGCCGGATCGGGAACGATCTCTTCGATTTCCACCTCGAGCAGACCGCGGCTCAAATGGCGAGCCTGGGGAATGTGGCCCGTCTCCCATTCATCACGATCGCGCACGTCGATCACGATCGCCCCTCGCTCATTCGCCGCTTCCGCCGGCGTGATCTCGGTGATTTTTGCTTTCGCCGCCGCCACCAGCTTCCGATATCGTTCCATTCTCCAGCGTCAGCGCGACGCGGTGCGCGTCAACTACTCGTAGCGCAAAGCATCGATCGGATCGAGCCGAGCCGCCGTGCGCGCAGGATAAAAGCCGAAGAAAATTCCGACCGCGGCGCTGAAGAGGAACGCCACGATAATTGAGGTCGGCGAAATGAGCGACGGCCATTGCTTCACAGTCGCGAGCAACTTCGAAGACACCACGCCGAGCACGATCCCAACAATCCCGCCGACGGAACTGAGCGACACTGCTTCGATCAGAAATTGCGTGAGGATATCTCGACCATGCGCACCGACCGCGAGGCGCGTGCCGATTTCGCGCGTTCGCTCGGTCACACTCACGAGCATGATGTTCATGATCCCGATCCCGCCGACAACGAGCGAGACGCAGGCGATCGCGAAGAGCAGGCCGGTCATCACATCCGCGGTCGCGGTCGCGGCTTCGGCGATTTCCTGTTGATTGCGCACAGTAAAATCGTCGTCGCGGCCAGGCCGAATGTTGTGGCGCTGACGGAGGAGCGAAATGATTTGTTGTTGCGCCGGTTCGAGCAACTCCGGGCCCGAGACCTGCACGTTGATATTTCGCAAAGTCGTTCCGCCCGACACCCGCTTCATCGCACTGGTGTAGGGCATGATCACGACGTCATCCTGATCCGGGCCCTGCGCGCTCAGACCCTTCGCCGTCAACACGCCCACCACGGTGAACGGAACATTTTTGATTCGTAGAATCTGACCGACCGGATCGTCGTTGCCGAAGACCTGAGTGGCGGTGGTGCGGCCAATGACGCACACCTTGTTCGCGCTCCGTACATCCTGTTCGGTGAAAGCCGCGCCGTCGGCCAACGGCCACTGCCGAATATCAAAATAATCGGGCGACTCTCCCATCACCCGGGTGAACCAGTTCTGGTTTCCCGCAGCGACTTGCGCGGTCGAGGCAACTTCCTCGCTCACCGAAATCACGCCGGGGACTTCACGTCGAATCGCGGCCGCGTCCTCGATCTTCAGCGTTCCGGCGCCGCCCCAGCCGGTCCGAATGCCGCTCGAAGTCGTACTGCCGGAAAAAACGAGAATGACATTTTGTCCGAGACTGGCGATCTGCGCTGCCACCTGGGCCTTGGCCCCATTGCCGATTCCGACCATCGCGATGACCGCGCCGACCCCGATGATGATGCCGAGCGCGGTCAGCGCCGAACGCAACTTGTTTCGCCGCAGCGCGCGGAACGCGATCTTGATGGTGGAAAAATAACGCATCTCAGTTTGCCACGGCCAATTCGTCGCCTTCGCGAATTTTGCCCAGCTCCTCGCTCGCGCGCGACCTGGTCGCGACCGCACGATCGCTTTGCACCAGCCCATCACGCATCACGACATTTCGCCCCGCGTAAGCCGCGATATCGGGTTCGTGCGTGACCATGATCACGGTGATGCCGCGATCGTTAAGCTGCTGAAAAATTCCCATGATTTCGATGCTGGTGCGGCTGTCGAGATTGCCGGTCGGCTCGTCCGCCAGGATGACTTCCGGATCGTTGATCAAGGCTCGCGCGATGGCGACGCGCTGTTGTTGCCCGCCGGAAAGCTGGCTTGGCGAATGGTCTTCGCGTCCCTTCAGACCGACGGAAGCCAGGACGTCATCCGCTTTCGCGCGCAACTCCGTCGAACGGAGATGATGATTGCCGTAGAGCAGCGGCAGCTCGGCATTTTCTCGCGCCGAGGTGCGCGGCAAAAGATTGAAACTCTGGAAGACGAAGCCGAGCTTGCCGTTGCGGATATCGGCCAGCTGATCGCGGCTCAAGCCCGAAACGTCGACGCCATCGAGGAGATAACGTCCGGTCGTCGGGCGATCGAGACAGCCGAGGATGTTCATCAGGGTCGATTTGCCCGAGCCACTCGACCCCATGAGAGCGACGAATTCGCCGCGCTGAATCTCGAGCGATACCCCACGCACCGCGCGCACTTCCATTTCGCCGGTGCGATACGTCTTGTGCACCTCCTCCAACAAAACGACGGCCGACGGGGTAGCTTCCATTTCTCGTTAGAACCGCCGCGGGGCGCCGCCGAATGGATTGGCCGGCTGGTTGTTCGCCTGGTTTCCTCCTCCCAGCTGGGCGATCACGACGCGATCATTCTCCTGCAAACCTTCCTGCACCTCCGTGGAAATGCCGTCGCTGATCCCGGTTTTGATCGTTACCGGCTGCGGCTTCGCGTCGCGCAGAACGTAAACCGTCCGCTCGGAGCGGCGCTCCTTCGCCTGCCCGCGCGACCCGCCGCCATTTCCCCGGCGAGTGCCGGCGGCATTTCCCTGCGCCGCCGCGGTCGCCGGGGGCGGCGTCCCCGTGGGAGCGTCCGCCGGGCGATAACGCATCGCGCTATTTGCCACTCTTAAGACGTCATCCTTGTGCGCGACGACGATCGAGACGTTCGCCGTCATGCCCGGTTTCAGCAGCAGCTCCGTGTTGTCCACGCCGATGACCGTGTCGTAGGTCACGACGTTCTGTACCGTCGTCGGGGCATTGCGGACCTGGGTAACTTTACCGTGAAAGGTCCGATTCGGAAAGGCGTCGACGGTGAAATCCACCCGTTGATCGACGGCGACGGCGCCGACGTCCGCTTCCGCCACCGCCGCGTCAATCTGCATCTTGGCCAGGTCATTCGCGATCGTGAAAATGATCGGTGCCTGCAAACTCGCCGCCACCGTCTGCCCGACATCGACATTGCGCGATATGACCACGCCGTCGACGGGCGACTTGATCGTGCAGTGATCCAGGTCGGCGCGCGCTTTGTCGAGCGCACCCTGCTTGATTTTTACGTTCGCCTCCGCCTGATGAAGATTCGCGGTGGCGGTATCGAGGTCGGTCTGGGCGGAACTCTGTTTCGCGACGAGCGCGCGCGTGCGGCTTTCGTTGAGTTTCGCTAATTCCAACGCGGCCTGCGCGCTGGCGAGATCGCCTTCCGCCTGAGTGACCGACGCTTGAAAAAGCGCCGGATCGATCTGAGCGACCACATCGCCCTCTTTCACCTTCGAATTAAAATCGGCGGATAATTTCGCGATCGTGCCCGAGACCTGGCTTCCCACCTGCACATTCACGACGGGGTTAAGCGTGCCCGTCGCCGTGACGGCCTGGGTGATTTCACCGCGCGTCACCGTCACCGTTTGGAATTCCGAACTGCTCCCCTTCCGACAGCTGGTCAATCCAAGCGTGCCCGCGAGAAAAAAGAACGCAACCGCGAGCGAAAGATTCCGTTTGCCGCGCCGTTCCATGGTTATAAGACAGGGAGAGCTGTGCGTCGTTACCTCGAGATTTACGGAATCATGCTGCGGAATTCACTCATCCGCGAGATGAGCTTTAAGGCAAATTTCGTTCTTTGGATGCTGGTTGAACTTCTCTGGTTCCTCGGCCAGATCGTTTTTTTCAGCATCATTTTCGGCTCGGTCAATCGCATCGGTGATTGGTCGAAATGGCAGGTGGTGTTGCTCGTCGGCACTCACCAGATGATCGCGCAACTCTTTCAGGCGTTCTTCTTCGTCAATCTCTCGAATATTCCCGAACTCGTGCGCACCGGAAAGCTCGATTCCCTTCTCGTCCTGCCGGTCGACAGTCAGTTCGCGGTCTCGACCAAACAATTCGGCCTCGACAGTGTGGTCAACGCCATGCTCGGCGCAGCCGTGGTCATCTTCTCCCTGGTGCAATTGCGCGTCGTGCCCACGCCGCTCGAAATCGGCCTCTACCTCATCGCAATCGCTTTCGGCATCGTCATTCACTACTCCATCATGCTCGTGCTGGCGGCGGTTAGCTTTTGGATCGTGCGCGCGCAAGGCCTGGTCTACGGCTACTTCAACTTCCTCAATATCGCCCGGTATCCGGATGTGATTTATCCCTGGTTTTTCCGCCTCGTCTTCAGCTGGTTTATTCCTGTCATCATCGTGGCCAATATCCCCGCGCGACTGTTAGTAAAGTCTCTTGGCCAACCACTTGAGCTGATCGGGCATCTTACCCTCGCCGCTGGTTTCGCATTTCTCGTTTCCCGGATTTTCTGGCGTTTCGCCTTGAGGCATTATTCCAGCGCCAGTTCCTAGGCAAAAGGCGCGAAATCTTCCCTTGCGCCCGGAAGGTTTTGTCCTTAATTAAGCGCTCCCAAAGCCGCCCGGGATCCACCGGGCGCTCTTACTTTATGGCCACGTCGAAGAAAAAGACTACCGCGCGACCCGCGCCCAAGAAAAAGGCGGCGAAGCAAAAGGCTCCGAAGCCGAAACCGGCAAAGGCCAAGCCAGCCCCGAAAGCTGCCGTCAAACCGCCGGCGCCCAAAAAGATCGTGGCCCGACCGCGCGGAAAGCGGACCGAATCGACTTTGATTTTGCAGAACAATCACCGGGAACGAAAACTTGATCCCTTCACGAAGCAGCAAAAGGAAAAATTGCTCATGCTGCGCGATGCGATGGTTGATTCCATGGCGGGCGTGGCAAAGGACAATTTGCGCGCGCGGGCCGAGGGCAGCGAAGCTTCCGCTTTCGGGATGCACCAGGCCGATGCCGGCTCCGACGCCTATGATCGCGATTTCGCGTTGAGCCTGCTTTCGCAGGAACAGGACGCGCTTTACGAAATCGACCAGGCGCTGAAGCGAATTGAACTCGGCACTTACGGCGTTTGCGAAATGTCGAGCAAGCAAATTCCCCGGGCGCGTTTGGAAGCGATTCCGTTCGCCCGTTTCACCGTCGAATGCCAGTCCCAGCTCGAGAAACAGAACAAGCAATCCCGCGTCCGGCAATCGGTCACTTCCCTCTTCGGCCTGACCGAGGACGAGGCGCCGGAGAGCGAGGAAGAAGAAGCGACGCCGGCGGCGGAAAAGGAATAGTATGGCTCAGGAAATTATCACCCTTGAATGCACCGAAGCGAAGGCGCTCGGGAAACCGGCTTCGCGCTACATGACGACGCGAAATAAAAAGAGCCCGCAGACGCCGAACCGGCTCGAGAAGAAGAAATACAATCCGTTTTTGCGGAAACACACCCTGCACCGCGAGACGCGCTAAGACCATGCAACCGAAAACCGCCAAACGACGTTCCGCTTTCCGCCGCGCCAACCGCATCATGCCGCGTCGTCGCATCGACATTGCGACCGAAGCGATCGATTACAAGAATCCCGATCTACTGAAAAAATTCGTGACCGAGAGTGGAAAAATTCTTCCCCGCCGTGTCACCGGCATGCCGGCGCATATGCACCGCAAGATTACTCGCGAGATCAAGCGCAGCCGTTCCGTGCTGCTGATGAAGTAGCCGTCAGCTTTTTCGGCGAGTCTTCTCGCCCTGCTCGATCAGCTTCCAAAACTCGCGCGTACCTTTCAGTTGCTCGTCCTCCCCCGTCGGGAGATTGGCGCGATAAAGGAAATCCCGCAGCGTGTTCTTGTGCAGGACCCGATGCACCCGCACGCCCTCCGGTGTTTCCGCGAAATAAATCCGGTAATCTTTCGCGCGATATCGGTATAGTTTTTTCCCGTCGCGCTCCAGGACGCCGAACCGGCTCTTGTCCAGATGATCGAGATCTTCCGGCATGATCTGAAATTCGGCCAGCAACTCGAGCTGGAGCGTTTTCGGCAGCGCCGCCATTTCCGCCGCGCTCAACTCGTTAAAGATGATCTGAAACATCAGCGGTAAATCATTTCCACCCGGCTGCCGATTCGCGTCGTGATCTCCCACGTAATCGTCCCAGCCCGTTCCGCCAATTCGGTGCAGGCAATCTCCGCGTCGCCCTGCCGCCCCATCAGGACAACCTCATCGCCGACCTGCGCCTCCGGCAAATGTGTCACGTTGATCACCATTAAATCCATCGTCACCCGGCCGAGCAAGGCACAACGTTCGCCGCGCACCAGCACCGCTGCGCCCCGGTTCGAGAGGTGTCGAGAGTAACCGTCCGCGTAGCCGGCCGACAGCGTCGCCACGCGCATGGGCTTTGGCGTAATGAAGGTGCGCCCATAACTGATCCCGTGCCCTTCCGGCATGTCGCGGATGAGCGCGATCCGCGTCTTCCAAGTCATCACCGGTCGCAACAAATGCTGGAAGTCCGTGAGCGGCGAGATGCCGTAAAACAAAATTCCCGGGCGGGCGATCTCGAACGGCTCCTCCGCGTAGGCTAACGTGCCGCCACTCTGCAGCGCGTGCGCCTTGTAGTCGCCCGGAAATTCTTCGCGCAGTTGCTTCATCATTCCGCTGAAACTGCGCAACTGCGCCCGCGTGAAATCTTCATCCGCGTCCGAAACCGGCAGGTGCGTGGAGACGCTGTGAATTTTCAAACCGGGCCGCGCATGGACTTTGCGGAAGAGCTCCACCGCCTCGCGCGCCGGCGCGCCCATTCGTCCCATTCCGGTGTCAATCTTGAAATTGATTTCGACTGCGCGTTTCCCGCCGCATTTCGCAAACGCCTCGGCCTCCTCCCAGCTGGAAACAGACGGAATAAAACCGCCCTCAGCGATCAACGCCCGTTCCTCCGGCAACGCCGGGCCCATGATCATGATCGGATGCGGCACTGCGGCGCGCAGGGTCGTCGCCTCCTCCAGGTTTGCCACGCCAAAAAGTTGCACTTCACTCGCCAGCGCTTTCGCCACCGGGACCAAGCCGTGCCCGTAGGCGTTGGCCTTCACCACCCCGAGCAGGTCAACTTTCCGCCCGAGCTTTTCGCGAGCGACCCCGGCGTTATGGCGAAGCGCCGCGCAATCAATTTCAGCCCAGCAGCGATGCAGGTGTTTGGTCATTTCGTGATATGCGGCTCGCGAAGGTAGATCGGCGTCAGCGGGGCGCGAACGAGATTTTGCGGGCGGACCCGCGCGATTTCCAGTAATCGGGTCGCCCGTGGAAAGCGCAACTCCACCCCGGGAAAATCCGGCAGGTCATCCGAGGAAAAGATCGGCACGGAACCCAGGCGACGTTCGAGTTCTGCGCGAGAAAACAATTTTGGCGCCTCGGACAAATCTCCGCCGCAGATCTGCGCGAAAAAGAAGGTTGCTCGTTTGGCGTCGCCCAGAGCGACAAAATTCTCGCCGTCGTCGCCCAAGCCCAGCACGGATGGCAACCCGCAAAGCTGCGCGCCGGTCGTCGCGGCGAGCCCAAGGCCGGTTGCGATCGCGATCCGCGTCCCGGTGTAAGAGCCCGGTCCGAGTCCCACAATAATTATTTCTGGAGAACCAAATTCCTTCAGCACATCCGCGATCGTTTCGAAAAAAGGAGCGGCCGTTCGCCGATCATTGGCCCAGTCTCGCGCAAATAAGATCTCCGCTTCGTCCGCCAAAGCCACGCTGCCGCGCCGCGTCGACAAATCCAGTGCGAGCCTCTTCATCCAAAGACAATCCTGCGCACATTCTCGCCCTCCCCGGAAAGTCGCACCGATCGAACGGTCGCCGGAAGCACCGCCGGAAAGCGATCCGCCCATTCGATCACCGTCACACCGTCGCCGAAGATATATTCATCGAGCCCCAGCAAGCGCGCAGCTTCTTCATTTTCCACTCGGTAGAAATCGAAATGATAAAGGGGAAGGCGGCCGCCTTGGTACTCGTGGACCAAAGTGAAGGTCGGGCTGGTCACATCGCCGGCAATCCCCAGTCCACGCGCGATTCCCTTGACGAAATGAGTTTTCCCGGCGCCGAGATCGCCGCTCAGCGCCACCACATCGCCGGCTTTTAGCTTCCCGGCCAAACTTTCGCCGGCTAACTCCGTCTCAGCGACGTGACGCGAAATGATCATAGCCGCCGGGCAGCACCGGTAGTTGCCCTCCCTGGGTTAATTTACCAATTCTAGTTAGTCGCAACGACCATCGCTTCTTCCAGGAGCGCGCCAGCGCCTCCCGATCACGCGGCGACAAGGCGAAGAGCAGTTCGTAATCTTCGCCATCCCCCATCGCGGCTCCTTCGCTGCAACCCCGTGCGCGCGGAAGCGCACGCTCCAGCGCGAAGCTACAGCCTGACGCGCGCGCCAGCCTCGGCAGGTCTTTCGCGAGGCCGTCGCTCAAATCCATCATCGCATGGGCTTGAAAATGTTCCGTGAGCCAGCGCGCTTCTCGCAGCCGCGGGGTAAAGCGCAGGTGTTTGCCGCGCATCGCACCGCCGAGTGAACCGGTGACAAACAGGTCGTCCCCCGGTCGACCCTGGTTCCGCCAGACACAGCGCTCCGGTTCCACATATCCGCTGACCGTCACCGCAACCACGGCCGCACCGCTGGTCGAAGTCGTTTCACCGCCGACGATGGCGACCTCGAACTTCCTGCCTGCGCGCCTCAGGCCGGCGTAGAGCGAGCCGGCCCAGCCGACCTCCGTCTGGCGCGCGAGCGCGAGAGTCACCAGCGCGAACTCCGGCACCCCCGACATCGCCGCAAAATCGCTCAGGGGTCGCATCATTGCTTTCCAGCCGATCGCTTCTGCGGGCGTTCCGCGCTCGAAATGCACCCCCTCGACGACGGCATCCGTCTTCAGCAGCTGCCACAAATTACGATCTTTCGTCCTAACGACCGCGCAGTCATCACCGATTCCTGTGACGACGCGCCTGTCGCCTACATCTCGTTTGGTGATTGCAGCCAGCAGCGCCTCTTCGCTGCCCGCTTTCATGGGTTCACCGACTGCGGAAATGCCAGCGCCAGCATGGTCAGGGCATTGAAGGTCGAGTGCATTGTCATTGGAACCAGAAGTGACCCGCTCCATTCGTAGGCCAGGCTGAGGCAAACTGCGAGAATGAAGAGCGGTGCGAACGAGGGGAGATGCGCGTGCACAGCGGCGAAGAGCACCCCGGTGACCAGGACCGCCACCGCGCGCCCGCCATACCGCGAGACGACTTTGAAGAGAAAGAAGCGAAAGACGAACTCCTCCGTCATCGGCGCAACCACGACAGCGAGGAGGATAACCACGATCCGCTGACTCAGAGAGTTCGAACTGCTGAAGAGTTCGACGATCTCCTGCCGGCTCGACTCCGCCCCACCAAATTTCACGACCAGCCAGTCGACGGAATAGACGAGCGGATACGCCAGCACCAACAGAATGAGGCCGGTAATCAAGGCGCGTCCGAATGGAACCCGCGCCATGCCGGTGACCTCGCCAAGGACGAACCCGCGCAGCTTCAGGAACGTCGCGAGGAAGACAACGATCGCGATGGTAAAGAGAAGACTGGCAACCAGCATCCCGGTCCTGATTTCGAAATGGCCGGCCGCGGTCTGCTTCCAGGCGCTGGAGCCGAGGAAGATGACGAGCGCAAGCGCGACGACAACTTCCGGTGGACCGAATTGCTTCCCGTCAGCGGGCGAATTCACGACAGGCCGATTTCGAAGCTGCCGCGCGAGCGCGCCATAGACGTAAAGACTAACGACTAATAGAAGAGCGCCGATCAGCGTCGTCACAGCGATTCAGAGCGAACTGCGACTAGGGAGCGTAGGAGCTGGGAAGATAGTAAGCGCGCCCGCTTTCCAACTGCGGGAGCAATTGCTTCGGAAGCTCAAGCTGCACCTTCGAACCCTGACCTAACGCGTGAAAGATTCTGCCAAAACTGAAGGGGGGCGCGTACTGGACGACCGCGGCGCCGCGCGCTCCACTGAGCTCGCGCGCTTTCGCATACGCGTCCTCGATCTGACCGACACCGTCGATGAGTTTATC
>JBBSEO010000002.1:0-43303 GCA_038239645.1 Chthoniobacterales bacterium
AGGAACGCTTCCTGGTTGCGCGAACGCAGCTTTGCCTCCATCCCGGCGTGGTAAGGGCGCGCCTTGATTCCGTCGCTCGTTAGTTTTGTCGCCAGGGTTTCGGCGGTCTTGCGGCTGGCGCAATAAATGATGCCGCAGTCGTCCCGGCGCGATCGGCAGAGTTCCAAAATTTGCTCATAAGCGGAACTCTTCGCGGCCACGCGATAGGTCAAATTCGGACGATTAAAACTCGCGGCGAAAATCTGCGGCTCACGCAACTTCAGCTGCGCGACAATGTCGCTCTGCACGCGCTCGGTCGCCGTCGCGGTCAGGGCCATGATCGGCACGTCTGGGAAATGTCGGCGCAACTTCCGCAGCTCGCGATATTCCGGGCGAAAATCGTGACCCCATTCGCTGATGCAGTGCGCCTCGTCGATCGCGAACTGCTCGATGTTCCAGTTCAGCGCGCGCTCGAGAAAGCTATCGAGCATCAGCCGCTCAGGCGCCACATACAGCAGGCGGATCTTGTTCGTGTGCAAATCGCGCAGGCGCGCTCGCGCTTCATCCGCCTCGAGCGTCGAGTTCAAAAACGTGGCGGCGATTCCCGCGGTCTGGAGCGCGTCAACCTGATCCTTCATCAGCGCAATCAGGGGCGAAACCACGATTGTCAGACCGGAGCGAAGGATGGCGGGCAATTGAAAGCAAAGCGATTTTCCGCCGCCGGTGGGCAGCAGGGCAAAGACGTCGCGCCCCGCCAGCGCGTCCTCGATGATCTCGCGCTGAAGCGGCCGAAATTCATCGTAGCCGAAGTGCTTCTTGAGGGGCTGCAACAATTCCACGCGGAATAACTAGAACGTTCTCGCAACTACGGATAGTGATAATGCGTCGTGAAACTCCGATCGTTCCTTTCTCTCCTGATTCTCCTGCTTGCGCTGGGCGCGAGCAGCGGCGACGCGTCTGCCAAGGTGTTGAGCTGGTCTGAACTTTCGAAGATGCCGTTGCCTTCGCCGGGCGAACGCATCCCCTATGGGAATGGACCGCAACAATTCGGCGAGTTGCGCGTGCCGGACGGGCCGGGGCCGTTCCCAGTGTTCATTCTCATTCACGGCGGGTGCTGGCAGAACGCGTTCGATTACGTTTACATGACGCGGCTGGCCGCGTGGATGACGCAGCACGGCGTCGCCACCTGGTCAATTGAATATCGTCGCCTGGGCGATGAAGGCGCGGGCTGGCCGGGAACTTTTCTCGACGTCGCGCACGCAGCCGATTTCATCCGGGAACTGGCGCCGAAAAATCATCTCGACGCCAGTCGCGCTTTTGCGGCCGGTCATTCCGCTGGCGGGCAACTCGCGCTTTGGCTCGCTGCTCGGAAGAAACTTCCCTCCACGAGCGAGCTTTTCTTAAAAGATCCAATCGCGATCCAAGGAGTGCTTGGTCTGGCCGCCATCACCGACCTGGCGCAGTATCGAATTGGGCCGCCGGATAGTTGTCACGCCTCGGTCGAACCTTTGTTAGGCGGCGAGCCCGACAAGGTTCCCAAGCGTTATGCCGAAACCTCACCGCTCCAGCTTCTGCCGCTCGGGGTCCAACAAATTTTCATCCAAGGGGAGCGCGATCCGATTGTGGATCCGTCTTCAGTTCGGACCTACGTTGAGGCAGCGCAGAAAGCAGGTGATGAGGTCACGATCCTGCCGATTCCCGGCGCAGGGCACTTCGAGAGCCCGACGATTCTGCCAGCGACCGAGCCCCTTTTTGAGCAAGCGTTGCGCGCGTTAGTCGTGCCTCGATCCTGAATGTAATTTCTGTAGCTGCTTCTTTGGATCCCAACCCTTTGGCCGTTTGGTCGTGCTCGACCATTTCATACCTTCCTTTTCCCACTGCGCGCGCCAGCTCTGGTAGGTGAAGCCTTCATCGTCGTCGCTGACGCCGAATTGAAAACCACAGCTCGGGCAAATTTCGTAGGAGCCGCCTCCGCTTTTCGAGCGCGGTGCTTCTTGTAGTTTCGAGTATCCGCAGACGGGGCAGGTGTGATTCATTGGTGGCGCAGGTCAACCAGGCGACCGGGTTGGCGTTCAAAGTAACCGGGCCGGCCGGGTTTAAAAAATGTCTTTGTGGTGCCGTTGCGATTGTAGGCCGCGAAGGCGCCGCTCTTCGGATCGAAGACCCGGAGGGTGCCGTCGGGATCGAGCTTCGCGGGCAAGCCTTCTGTTTTCGCCCGTTGCAGGAACTCCGCCGCTTTCCGCGCGTAATCTTCCGGACTGGTCGCGCCGAAGTCGGCACCGTGCCGCGCGAAATGATCAGGCAGCGACGACGGATTTCCCCATGCCGGTCGCGTGTTCATCATCGGCGCGCGCGCGGCAGTCGGAGCCGGAGACGCCGCGGTCGGTGAAGCAGTATTGCCGCCAGTCGAGAGCGGCTGAGTCGTTAGCCACTTGCGGGCCGTGCCGAGACTGATTTGATAGGAAGTTCCCGACCGCAATCCGCTCACGGTGACGCGGTGATTGGTCGTCGGAGTCTTGTCGGATGGTTCGGCTACAGCTGCGTCTGGCGTTACTTTGGCCCGCGTCCCGCAGGCGACGTCGGTCGTCCACTCCACTGTCGCCTGCGCGCCCGAGACGGCGATGCGTGGCGCGCCGATGACCGTCGTTGCCCCCACCTGCTTCACGGCGACCAAAAGCAGGATCGCGAGTAGGCAAACGCGCAGTTTTCTCATCTAAGCGGCTCGTTGCTTGATCGACGACAAAATGTCGGCGACAACCTCGTCCCGATTTTTTGCCCCGAGATTACCCTTGCCATGCACACGGACGCTAAGGTTGTTCGCCACCAGATCACGTGGGCCGATCACGAGCATGGTATGAACTTTCATCCGCTCGGCTTGCTGAATCTTGCCGTTGATCTTGTCCGTCGATTCGTCGATCTCGGCGCGCACTTCACTGGCGCGTAGCTCAGCCAGGAGTTTGCGCGAGTAATCAAGTAGTTCAGGTTCGTTGCCAATCGGAAGAACGCGGACTTGTTCTGGCGCCAACCACAACGGGAAGTTCCCGGCGTAATGCTCGATGAGGAAACCGATAAAACGTTCATGCGTTCCGAGCGGCGCGCGATGAATGCAGAGAGGCGTCGCTTCCGTGTTTGCGCGCGTTTTGTAGGCCAAGCCGAAACGCTTCGGCACGGCAAAGTCGACTTGGTTCGTCGCGATGGTAAACTCGCGGCCGATCGCGCTCCAGACCTGGACGTCGATCTTCGGGCCGTAAAAGGCGGCCTCGTTCGGAACTTCAAGGTAGTTAATTCCCGATGACTTCAGAACGTCGCGCACCATCTCTTCCGTCTTCAGCCATAATTCCGGTTCGTCGACGAATTTCTGGCCCAGCTTCGATGGATCGTGGGTCGAGTAACGCATCAGATACTTCTCAATACCGAATAACTTGAAGTATCTAAGGTAGAGCTGGTTTACAGCGTTAAACTCGGAAGCGAACTGATCCTCCGTGCAGTAGATATGGGCATCGTTCATTTGCATAGAACGAACGCGCATCAGTCCGAAGAGTTCACCGCTCTGCTCATATCGATAACAAGTTCCGTATTCGGCGAAGCGAAGGGGTAGGTCGCGATAGCTGTGCGGAACGGCGGCAAAGAGCTTGTGATGATGGGGGCAGTTCATCGCCTTGAGGTAATAGCGATCGACCTTTTGCGATGCGCCCTCGCCCCCTTCCTTCAACTCCATCGGCGGAAACATCGAATCCGCGTAGTAGGGGAGGTGACCACTGGTTTTATACAGGTTCTCGCGCGCGAGATGCGGGGTGCGGACGCGTTGATAGCCGGCAGCAAACTCAGTTTCCTTCGCCAGCTTTTCCAGTTCCTCGATGATCGCGGCGCCACGCGGGAGCCAGAGCGGAAGGCCGGGGCCGACGTCGTCGTCGAAGGTGAATAGCTCGAGTTCTTTGCCAAGCTTGCGGTGGTCGCGCTTCTTCGCTTCCTCCAACATGGCGAAGTATTCGTCGAGTTGAGTCTTGTTCTTGAAAGCAGTGCCGTAGATGCGCTGAAGCTGTGGATTCTTCTCGTCACCTTTGTAGTAGGCGCTGGCGAGGTGGGTGAGCCTGAAAGCGCCGATATTCCCCGTGCGCATGACGTGCGGTCCGGCGCAGAGATCGAGAAATTCGCCGTTGCGATAAAGCGAGATTTCTTCGTTCGCGGGAATGTGCTCAACGATATCGAGCTTGAATTTCGAGGACTGCGCGCGTTTTCCGAGGGCAGCGAGTTCGCCGTTCCGGGCCAGATCGAGCGCATTGTCCCGACTAACGACCTGTCGCTGGAAAGGATGGTTGGCTTTGATCTCCTTCTTCATCTCGGCTTCGATTTTCTCGAAGTCGTCCGGAGAGATCCGGTGCTGCAGCTCGACGTCGTAATAGAATCCGTTCTCCACCGGCGGGCCGGCGGCGAACTGCGCTTCCGGCCAGATTTTCAAAATCGCCGTCGCTAGCACGTGAGCCGCAGAGTGGCGAATGCGTTCCAGCTCCGTCATGGCCGGTCTCCTAGAGTTGGAATCGGCAGCGGGATCTTCCGCCGCCTGGCGTTCGTCAGCGTTCATAGAAATTGAATCGTTCAGAATGACAGGGCCGGCGAGGCGATGCAAACGGGCGCGCGATTTTCGAAACGCGCTACTTGATCTCCGCCAGTTTCTTAAGATCGACCCGCTTCGACCATTCCTGGAGTGCGCTGGAATCCTGGGCCTGCGTTTCGACCTGAAGGAAATAGCGTTTCGCGACCATGATCCAGAGCGTTCCGTGTTTTCCTTCCTTTTCGAAGGTCTCGAAGCCCTGGTTTCCATCGAGGGTGACGGATTTCGAATAGCCTTCGGCGGTCGAGGTGGAAAAATTCCAGGCTGCGGTGGTGGCTTCGACGTACTCGGGATTCGCGGCCGAATCCAGAATGCTGATCGAGGTGCTGGGTGCGTTCTCGCCTTCGCCTTTTCGGTAATCGCGATGGACGTTCGTGATCTTCACGTCGCCCGCTTCGTTGGTCGCACCTTCCGCTTTATCCGCCGTCCAATCGGCCGGCGCTTCGGGCAGGAGCGGGAGCAACTTGTTAAAATCGACGACCTGCGGAACAAGATTGGGCAAATCCTGCGCAAACAGAGCCGGCGCGCCGAGGAGAAGAAGCAGCCCGGCCATTCCCCTGGCAGTCGCGAGATAAATCGGTTTCACGAGTGGTTTCGCTCCCTCTCGATTGTCTTCACCTCGCGCCTTTGTCAAGACGCGACGACCAATAATCGGCTCGCGTTTCGTTGCTCAACAGTGGAGCGCGCGCGAAGATCGCCCGGATCTCCCGTGTTATGAGCAATTTTCAAATCCGTTCCGCCAGCGCCGACGATGTCCCGACCATCATGCAATTGATTCGAGATCTGGCCATCTACGAGCGGGCGCCGAACGACGTGGTGGCGACCGAACCCGGATTGCGCGAAGTGCTTTTCGGAGAGGATCCGTCCGCCCGAGTGTTGCTCGCGCTGGAAAACGATGCCGCGGTGGGGTTCGCCGTTTATTTTTTCAACTTCTCCACCTGGCTGGGGCGGCCCGGGCTTTACCTCGAGGATCTTTTCGTGAAACCGGAAGTGCGCGGTCGCGGCTACGGCCGGCAATTGCTCGTGCGCCTGGCCCAGATCGCACAGGAGAAACAATGCGGGCGAATGGAGTGGGCGGTGCTGGATTGGAATGAGCCAGCGATCGGCTTCTATAAATCGTTAGAAGCGAAACCGATGAACGAGTGGACCGTCTTCCGGCTGACGAGCAACGAAATCGCCGCGCTGGCAGAATCCTCCCTCTCTAACGACACGTGAACTGGCTTTTCTGGGCAACTTTGTCGGCCTTTTTCGCGGGCGTCACCGCCGTTCTCGCCAAAATGGGCGTCGCCGGCGTCGATTCCAATCTGGCGACGGCGATCCGAACCACCGTCATTTTATTTTTCACCTGGGCGATTTTCTTCGCGCTTAGTCCGGTCCGCAGCATCGCCGCGCTGACCTCCCGGAACTGGGCTTTTCTCGTCCTTTCCGGAATCGCGACCGGCCTCTCCTGGATATGTTATTTTCGCGCTCTCCAAATCGGGCAGGCTTCGCAGGTCGCACCGATCGACAAGCTGAGCGTCGTCTTCGCGATTATTTTCGCGGTGATGTTTCTGCACGAGAAACTGACCTGGCAACAGTGGGCCGGGGGCGGGTTGATTTGTGCCGGCGCCGCTTTGCTCGCGTTCAAATTCTAGGCGCGCCCGATTATTCGCCTCGGGAATAAGTTGCGCCCGGCATGCGGTGGCCTCAGAGGTAGCGCGATGATGGCGGAAAATTCGCAGCGAATGGAAAAGATCGTCAGTCTTTGCAAGCGGCGAGGTTTCATTTTCCAAGCCGGTGAAATTTACGGCGGCCTGAATGGGGTGTGGGATTACGGTCCGCTCGGGACCGAGCTGAAACGCAACCTGAAGGATTACTGGTGGCGCGTGATGGTGCGCGAACGCGACGACGTGGTCGGGTTGGATGGCTCGATCCTGACCCATCCGGCCGTGCTGAAAGCCAGTGGGCACGTCGACACCTTTTCCGATCCGATGGTCGATTGCCGAACCTGCAAGGCCCGGCTGCGCGCCGATCAGTTGCCGGAGAAAAATGGGAAGAAGCAATGCCCGAACTGCGGCGGAACTGATCTGACCCAGGCGCGTCCTTTTAATCTCATGTTCCAGACGCAAATGGGCGCGTCTTCCGATCCGGCGTCGATCGCCTACCTGCGGCCGGAAACGGCACAGTCGATTTTCGCGCAGTTCAAAAATGTGCTCGATACCTCGCGCAAGAAATTGCCGTTTGGGATCGCGCAAATCGGGAAGGCGTTTCGGAACGAGATCAATCCGCGCAATTATACTTTTCGCTCGCGCGAGTTCGAACAGATGGAGCTGGAGTATTTTTGCCGGCCGGAGCAGGGGATGGAATTGCTGGAGTATTGGAAGGAAGAGCGGCTAAAGTTCTACGAGAGGATCGGGTTGCTGCGAAAGAGTTTGCACGTTTTGACCGTGCCGGATGCGGACCGGGCGTTTTATTCGAAGGGAACGTACGACATCGAATACGAGTTTCCGTTTGGCCGGCAGGAATTGGAAGGCGTCGCGTATCGGACCGATTACGACCTCAAGCAGCACATGACCGGCAGCGGGAAGCCGCTCGATTATTTCGATGAGGAAACGAAAGAGCGCTTCGTGCCGCATGTGGTCGAACCGAGTGCGGGCGTCGATCGAACGGTGCTGGCGTTGATCTGCGAAGCGTTCGCGGAAGAGACCGTCACGGATGAAAAGGGCAAGAGTGAAACGCGCACGGTCTTGCGTTTTCATCCGCGGATGGCGCCGATCAAGGTGGGCGTATTCCCGTTGCTGAAGAACAATCCGCCGTTGGTGGCCAAGGCGCGCGAGATTCAGCAGCTGCTCCGTCCGCACCTGAATGTTTTCTACGATGAAAGCGGCGCGATCGGACGACGTTATCGTCGGCAGGACGAAATCGGAACGCCGTTTGGCGTGACGGTTGATTTCGAGACGCTGGGCGAAAAAGGGGACGAGTTACGCGACACGATCACCCTGCGCGAACGCGATTCGATGAAGCAGGACCGCGTCTTGATCGCCGAACTCTTGCCGCGAAT
Organism: Chthoniobacterales bacterium; assembly: GCA_038239645.1. GTDB lineage: Bacteria > Verrucomicrobiota > Verrucomicrobiia > Chthoniobacterales > UBA10450 > AV69. The sequence goes on from JBBSEO010000002.1 coordinate 7,632, forward strand.
CCTCTCAGCGGTGTCCTGAGGGACGAATGGATTCCGAAGAATTTCGCGAACATTGCCTGTCGAAGAAATCGGCGACGGAGGACATGCCGTTCGGGGAGCACACACTGGTCTTTCGGGTTGGTGGGAAAATCTTCGCCCTGCTTTCGCTCGAATCGATTCCGGCACGCGCGAACTTGAAATGTGATCCGGAGCGCGCGCTTTCCTTACGCGATCAGCACGACGAGATCACGCCCGGCTATCACATGAACAAGCGGCATTGGAACACGCTGGAGTTTGGCGCGCTGCCGTCGTCGTTCGTGGCCGAGCTGATCGATCACTCTTATGAACTCGTCGCGCCCAAGGGAAAGCCGAAGAAAAGCAACGCGCGCTAAAGCGTTAGCAGCCTCACTTCGCCGAGGTCGAGGTGAAGCGAATCTCGCGCAATCTCAAGAAAAGCGTCGGGTCTGTCAGTCAATGCGACGGTCAGTTTTCCGGCCGCGGTCGAACCGCTCTGTAACTTTTCCTGGCGGAGCATTTCAGCAACGGCGCACGCGCAATTTTCGGCGGAATCGACCAGCGTAACCTTCGGCCCAAGATAACGGGCAAAAGCCGTCCGCAATAACGGGTAGTGGGTGCACCCCAAGACAAGAGTGTCGATCTGCGATTCCGCCAGCGGGCCGAGATAACGCGCGATGGCGCGATCGGTCACCTCGTCGTTGAGCCAGCCTTCTTCGATCAGCGGGACGAGGACCGGGCAGGCCTGCGCAAAAATTTCAAGCTGCACATTTTCCGCGCGCAGCGCACGCTCGTAGGCGCCGCTACGAATGGTCGCGCGTGTCCCGATGACCCCGACACGAGCGTTCCGGGTCGTTTTCGCGGCGGCGGCGGCGCCGGGCAGAATCACGCCAAGGACCGGAACGGAAAGTTTCCGCTGCAATTCGCCGAGAGCGACCGCCGAAGCGGTGTTGCAAGCCACCACGATCGCCTTCGCATTTTCCGCGAGGAGAAGATTGGCGATCTCGAAGCTGTAGCGCTGGACGGTCTCAGCACTGCGGCCGCCGTAGGGAACGCGCGCGTTGTCGCCGAGGTAAAAGATATCTTCGTGCGGCAGGAAATCGCGAAGAGCCTTGACCACGGTCAGGCCTCCGATGCCGGAATCAAAGACTCCGATCTTCTCCATCAACAGGCAGGCGAATCATGATTTCATTGCGACGAAAAGGGGCGGGCATCCATGGAGGATCGTAGTAGGCGATGATCGGATCCGCCGTCGCCGGCAGTTCGCGTTCGATCAGCCATTTGCGCAAAATCGCGATCGCTTTGCGTTCGTTCCGGCGATTCGGCCAGGTGTGATAACGAAGGACGGCGAAACGCGCGGCCGGGCGCACATTAATTTCGACGCGGGAACTGCGCGGCTCCGGCAGCGGCGAAACCTGATCCGGCATGATAAAGTTCATGCGCGATCCGGCCTCGCGCTTTTCGATCAGTACCGGCGCCGTCATCGGAATTTTCTGCCGCGTGCTGCTTTCGCCTTTGATGTAATGGAACAGGCGATCAAAGGCGTGGCCTTCATGGGCATCGCCGCCGGTTTGCGCGACGACGAGGTCAGGATAATCGCGAATTTCTACCGGCCCTTCCCGGCGACGAACCCCATACCGAACCGTAGCGGTGAAGAAGCGCGAAGTTGCCGTCAACCAGACAAACCCGGCGACGCCGGCGAGCGCGAGCGAGCCGAGCAAAATGTCTTCGCGCGAAAGCTGATCTCGTTGACGACGCATCGGACAATCTGCGTTTTCCTCGCCGAATTTCCAGCGGCGATCTTACCCTTCGCAAGTAGCCGGGTTACGCTACGTTAGCGCGCGCATGTCGGAATTGCCGAAAAATTACGATCCAAATGTGGTGGAAATGAAGTGGTATCAGCGCTGGCTGGAGCGCGATGCTTTTCACGCGGACGCGCATTCGCCGAAGCCGGCGTTTTCGATTGTGATTCCACCGCCCAACATCACCGGCGTGCTCACGCTCGGGCACGTTTTGAACAACACCATCCAGGACATCCTCGCGCGCCGGGCGCGGATGCAGGGACATGAGGTCCTCTGGCTGCCGGGGATGGATCACGCCGGGGTCGCGACCCAGACCGCGGTGGAAAAATTTCTCCTGCGCACGGAAAAGAAACGACGGCAGGAATTCGGCCGCGAGGAATTTCTCCGGCGCGTGGTGGAATGGCAGGACAAGCACGGCGGCATCATTATCGAGCAACTGAAACGGCTCGGCTGTTCCTGTGACTGGTCGCGCCAGCGTTACACGTTCGATCCCGCTTACGTGCGCGCGGTCGGGCAGGTGTTCGTCGATCTCCATGACAAGGGGCTGATCTATCGCGGCCGGCGGATGATTAACTGGGACCCCTCCGCGCAGACCGCGCTCTCAGACGAGGAAGTGATCCCAACGCCGACGAAAAGCACGTTGTATTATGTGCGCTACGAATTGGAATCGCAGCCGGGCGAATTCCTGGAAGTCGCGACGACGCGTCCGGAGACGATCATGGCCGACGTAGCGTTGGCGGTTCATCCCGACGATCCGCGTTATCAAAAGTTGGTTGGACAAAAAGTGTGGCGGCCGCTGGCGCGGGAAACGATTCCAGTGATTGCAGACACCGCGATCGATCCGAAGTTCGGCACCGGCGTTTTGAAGGTGACGCCGGCGCACGATCAGGTCGATTTCGAAATTGGCCAGCGCCACCAATTGCCGGTGATCGATGTTTTGACCGCGACGGCGAAGATCGATTGCCCGGCCGAAGCTGAGTTGCACGGCCTGGAACGGTTTGCGGCGCGGGCGAAGGCCGCGGAGATTTTGCAGGAGAGAAATCTGCTGACCAAAACGGAGCCGCACGAAAGCAACGTCGGCTTCAGCGAGCGCGCTGGCGTCCCGATCGAACCGCGCCTGAGCGAGCAATGGTTTCTGCGTTATCCGAAAACCGAGGAGGCGTTGCGCGTGGTCCGCGAGCATCTCATTCGATTTTTCCCCGCGCACTGGGAGAAGGTGTATGCGCGCTGGCTCGAAAATATTCGCGACTGGTGCATCAGCCGGCAGGTCTGGTGGGGACATCGCATCCCAGCGTGGTATCACGACGGAGAGACGCGTGCGCAGTTGGATTCGCCGGGCGCGGGCTGGACGCAGGACGCGGACACCCTCGATACCTGGTTTTCCTCCTGGCTCTGGGCCTACGAAACGATGAACACGGAGACGCGGGCGAAATTTTATCCCACGAGTGTTCTCGTGACCGGGCCCGACATTATTTTCTTCTGGGTCGCGCGGATGATCATCGCTGGCTTGGAATTTCGCCCGGGTCAGGATGCGAGCGCGGAGGCGAACATTCCGTTTCGCGACGTTTTCTTCACCGGAATCATTCGCGATCAAAAAGGCCGCAAGATGTCGAAGTCGTTAGGAAATTCTCCCGACCCGCTGGAGCTGATGGCGAAATATGGTGCGGACGGTTTGCGCTTCGGCCTGATGCGGATTGCACCGAGCGGGCAGGACATTCGCTTCGAGGAAAAGCAAATTGAAGAGGGTCGCAATTTTGCCACAAAACTCTGGAACGCCGCGCGTTTCCGCCAGGCTCACGGGCCATCACGCGCGGAATTGCCCGCGGAGGAATCGCTGTCGATTTACGCGATCGAACTGTTGTCGCGCCTGAACGAAACGATTGTCGCGGTCGAATCAGCCTATTGCGAATATCAATTCAACGCCGTGGCGCAGCGGCTCTACGATTTTGTCTGGGGTGATTATTGCGATTGGTTTGTCGAAGCCGCGAAAACAGAAATTTTCGGCGCAAACGAGTCGGCCAAAGCAGCTGCGCTGGCAGTGATGGATTACGTCCTGAGCGCCGTTCTGCGCTTGCTGCACCCGTTGATGCCGCATCTGACCGAGGAACTCTGGGCCGTGTTCGGTTTCGGTGACGGATTTCTCGATTTCACCAAACCGGCGATCGCGCATGAATTTGCGGATAAAGAGCGGACGAACGCCGCGCGTGTTCGAGCCCGCGAGATCTACACCGCAGTCGACGCTGGTCGCAATCTGCGAGCGGAAGCGCGTGTTCCGTCGAATCAAAAGGCAAAATTCGCGTTGCGCTCCTCCCAGCCCTGGATTGCAGCCGAGCGCGAGACTCTCGCCCGGCTCTTGCATGCGGAATCGTTTGAGTTTTCAGCCGAACTTCAGCCGAAAGGGGAGGCGTCGATGATTGCCACCGCGCTGGGCGAATTGTTCCTGCTCACCGAAGTGCGTGACCCGGCGGCCGAGCGCGAGCGGCTCGAGAAAGAGATTGCGAAATTGGAAAAAGATCTCGCCGCGACAACCGCGAAACTGGCGAGCGAATCGTTTATCGGGCGGGCACCTGCGACGGTGGTCGCGGAATTTCGTCAGCGCGCGCAGAATTTTGCGACGCGGCTGGAGCAGATGCGCTCTGCGCGAGATCGTCTCGGGTAAAGCAAACGCGGAAGCCGTCAATCAGACCGCCCCGCTTTTCGAAAAAGGTGCGCAACGCCGGCGTGTAAGGCTGGCCGTCGAGCTCGCGATTTAACTCCAGCTGCAGCCGCCCGATCGGCGAAAGGCGAGTCAGGCAGTCATCGAGAAAATAATCCCATTCCGCTGGTCCCCAGACGCTGTCCGACTTGTGGTTATTAAAGCAGACAAGATACGCCGTGATCATGTCGAAAGGTTCTCCTAAGGGCGGCAGCGGAGTGAAAGGTTCGATGCGCGCGATCACCCGCGGGACCCTGAGCGCTTCGACGCTGTCGCGGAACATTGGCACTTCATCGAGGTCCAGCCCGAGCGCGGTGTGGCCGAGCAATTTGTTGATGTAGAGGAAATAGCCCGCCCCGCAGCCCAAATCGAGAATGCGCTTCGGTCCAAGATGGTCCAGATCCAGATCGCGGACGCGTTGCAGATTGGTCGGAACCCATTGCTCAAGCAGAAGATACTTCGGCCAGCCATCGCTCGGTTCGGTGATGTGCCCGTATTTTTCCAGGACGGTGTCGAAACCATCCCCCTTCATCTGGGCGATGATCTGGCGCGGCGAGCGGGAGGCAGGCCGGAAAAGGTTTCTCAGGAAAATGCGAGTATGCCGGCGAGCGCTCACTTTCGCCTCCCCCGAAAAAACCTTGGCGATTTTCTGTGATAATCGCATCGCGCTCGCACTAATGTCGCGGCGGCGAAGTGTCAATGTGCGGCCTAACCCAATTCGCGGCCCGATTGGATTTGGATTCACCGAACCTACGATGGCAGTGCATTGACATCGGCTTTACGATGCAGAGGCCATGACGTTCACGAAAAGGGTGCTTTGGGGAGGCGTCACCGCGCTGGGGTTGCTGGCGTTGGCCGTTCTCGCGTCCGCGCGCGGCGAAAACGTCAACGCGCTCTGGATTGTTGTCGCGGGTGTTTGCGCGTTCGCCATCAGTTATCGTTTCTACTCCAAATGGCTGGCGACGAAGATCCTGGTCCTGAATGACGATCGCGCGACGCCGGCGTTAACGGAAAACGACGGCAAGGATTTCGTCCCGACGAATCGTTGGATGGTCTTCGGTCATCACTTCGCCGCCATCGCGGGCCCCGGTCCACTGGTGGGTCCAGTTCTCGCCGCGCAGTTTGGTTTCCTGCCGGGCACGCTCTGGATTTTGATTGGGGCCACGCTCGGGGGCGGGGTGCACGACATGATCGTGCTTTTCGCTTCGGTCAGGCGGCGCGGCAAGACGCTGGGACAAATGGTGAAAGAAGAGATCGGCGGTCCGGTCGGCGCGCTCGCGCTCATCAGTGTGCTCGCAATCATGGTCATCTTGATGGCGGTGCTGGCGCTCGTGGTGGTGCAGGCGCTGGCGCAGAGCCCGTGGGGCGTTTTCACGATGGCGATGACGATTCCACTCGCGCTGATCATGGGGCTCGGCCTGCGCAGTGGAAAAGTGGGAGTGGGTTGGGTGACACTCTTCGGTCTCGTCGGCCTTGTTCTTGCGGTGTGGGGCGGCCAGTTTCTGGAAAATTTTCCTGTGATCGAGGGCTGGTTTCACCACGGCGACCGCTGGCTGGCCTGGGCCATTATGATCTACGGTCTGGCGGCGTCGATTTTGCCCGTCTGGATTCTGCTGACGCCGCGCGATTACCTCAGCACGTTTCTGAAGTTGGGCACGGTCGCGGCGCTTGGTCTTGCGGTCATCATTATTCATCCCCATCTGCAAATGCCGGCGCTGACCAAATTCATCGACGGCAGCGGGCTGATTTTCGCGGGGCCAGTGTTTCCTTTCGTCTGCATCACCATCGCCTGCGGCGCCGTGTCCGGCTTCCACTCGCTCATCGCCTCCGGCACGACGCCGAAGATGTTGCCGCGCGAATTTCGCGTTCGCGACATCGGTTACGGCGCGATGATTACTGAAATGATGGTCGCGCTCATGGCGCTGATCGCCGCGTGCGTGCTCGAACCGGGAGAATATTTCGCGATCAACAGCAAAGGTGCGCCCGCGGCCGTCGTCGCCAAAGTCTCCGCCGCCGGTTTCCCCATTACCGAAACGCAGATGAACGAGCTCGCGCGGAATTTGCAGGAGAAAACGATGTTCGGTCGCGCGGGCGGCGCGCCGACTTTCGCCGTCGGAATGGCGCACATGTTTGCCCGCGTCTCGGCGCACCCTGCGGCTCTCGCGCTCTGGTATCACTTCGCCATCATGTTCGAAGCGCTCTTTATCCTGACGACGATCGATGCCGGCACGCGCGTCGGACGATTTCTTCTCCAGGATCTGCTGGGGAACATCTGGCGCCCGCTCGGGAACACGCGTTCCTGGAGTGCAAATTTCTTCTCCAGTGTTTTGCTCGTGAGCGCCTGGGGCTGGTTTCTTTACGAGGGCGTGATCGATCCCCTCGGCGGCATCAACACGCTCTGGCCACTTTTTGGCCTGGCGAACCAGTTGCTTTCCGTGATCGCGTTTTGTCTGGGCACAACCCTGCTGATCAAAATGAAAAAAGTGCGTTACCTCGCGGTGACGATCGTGCCGCTGGTCTTTATGAGCGTGGTGACGTTTTACGCCGGCTATCTGAAGATTTTTTCGCCGGATCCAAAACTCGGATTTCTCGCCGGCGCCAACTCTCTCGTCGCCAACGGTCAGGGCATCGCCAATGCTTCCAAAGGGGCAGATCTGGTCAGGCAAGCGGCCGTCTGGCGGGTGGACGCGATTGTGGCCGGGATTTTCCTGGTGCTTGTTTTCCTAATTGTCGTTGGCTCGGCGGCGCAATGGTTCGCGTTGTTGCGCGGCCGCAAACCGGCGACGTTGCACGAAAGCAAGTTTGTCTCGCTGCGCGAAATCAGCCCGGCCTGAGCTAGCGCCCGAATTCGTAACCAAAGAATTCGATATCGACGCGGAATTTCTCGCCGATCAGGCGCTGCGTCTCGGCATTATAATACTCGGTATAATGCCGCGCCCGCGGGTTGGCGCGTTCATGCGGTAATTGCGCGTTGATCCCGAGTTTGCCTGCGACGAATTGCCAGTCCGCCTCCAGTTTTTCAAACCGCCCGATGAAGTCCGCCAGGACGTTACCATTGGCATCGACGAACCAATCCAGCTGATAACGGTGCGGGGAGGAATGCGGACACGTGCTGCTGCTGAATTGAATCCAGCGCACAAAATCCTCGAAGCTCTTTTGCGCGCGGCTTTGTTCGGCTTCGCGCCGCTCGTAGAGCGAAACCACGCGGTCCCATGGATTGCGGACAAAGCCGAACTTAAAATATTCCTCGAATTGCCGGCGGCCGCGGGCGCGTCGTTTCTCTTCGCTTCCCAGAAGGTAGAGGGCCGCCCGCCACCGATTGGTCCGCCCGCCGAAACCGGTCCAATAATTTTCCAGGAGTCGCCGCATCTCCACCAGATCGAGGTGTGGCCGCCACGCTTTGCCGAGGATCGCGCGGATGCTGGTCGAGCCCGTCTTCGGCACTTCGACAAAGAGACATTTATGCTGATGCGAAATCACGTCGGTTACGCCGGCATCGCGGCAGCCCGAGCCTATAGCACAGCTGCCGGTGGGGAGCGAGAGCGCCTTATTTGCGGCGAAGGGTGACGGCGACTTCTTCGTCCTGCTGTCGCAAGATGACCTGGCCGTCCTGGATCGCTTTGACCGTGATCTGGTGGATCTGGCTGCCGATCTGCATCCCAAAGGTCTGGCCTTCCGTCATTGTCTTGCCGTTGATGATGGCGAAGCGCCCGTGGGGATCGAGGACAATTGAGCTAACGACAAATGAAGAAGCGGGAATGAGCGGGCCGGCCGAGACCGCGCCTCCGTGGACCGAGGGTTTGAAACCGATCGGCCAGAAGGGATTGCGCTCATCCGCCGGCGGGTTAAAAGTCGACTCGCGCTTCAGCACAATTTTTTTCGTCTCGACCGCGAAGGCCGGCGCGCCGAAAGCGAAGATCAGGATGAGCGGAACGATCTTTTTCATCTTTTCTCAATCAGGGTCGTGGCCGCAAAAGTAATCTGCTGCATTTCCGGGTCGTCTGCGGCGGTATGGATCCTAACCCTCGTTATCGTCAGCAGCGGCTCAGTGTTTTCCAAGTCCGCAAGCGCGCGGCCGAAAGAGTGATAGTCAGCCAGCGGAACATCGACCAGCCAGCTGTAACGCTGCCAGTTGTCCAGTTCCGTCTCCTTGACCGGTTCCTTTGATTCCAGGCGGATGCTGGCGCGGTCGACGTGCTGCGACGCGAGAAATGTTTTCAGCCGTGGCGGGAACCAGGCGATCGGGGCGCCGCCGGGGTTCAAGGTGCGCAGGCTGGCACTGCGATCCAGAGAAGCCTGGGCCCGCTGTTCGATCTTCCGCGCCTTTTCGATATCGGCCTTGGACGATGCGGTTTTTTCCTGGGTGGTGACGATCTGGCTGGCAATGTCGGCGCGGGTCCGGTTTAGCGGTCCGATGAAAAATGTAAAGTAAACGTAAACCAGCACGGCCAGGCCGATCCCGCCGAGCATGATCTTTTTCTTTTGGTCTTTACTCATCTTTCGTCTCCCGTTTGCGTCGGGCCGGGGCCGCCGGTTTTTCCGCGGTCTTGGGTGAGGAATCGAAAGTAACGAGAAGGACGAAGCGCGCCGTGGGAACGACCGCACCGCCGACGTTGGCCGTCGTTTCGAGATCCTCCAGACCCTTGAACTCGATTTTGCTCCCGGGATAATTCTTGCCGATTTGCTCGATTAACATCTGCCGGAAATCTTCGGCCACCGCTCGCGGCTCACGCCCCGCAGTGATGCCCTCCAGATTTAACTGCACGCCCTTGCCTTCTTCGGAACCGCCATCGAGCGAGATGAGCTGCATGTTCGGCGTCACGCAGCGCGCGATTTTTTCCAGCACCTCCGCCCAATAGAATCTTCCGTCGATCATGCGGTCGAGCGCGTTCGTCGAGGAGGTAATAGCGTTCAGTTCGTCCGCGCGTTTTTGCGCCCTTGTCACCAGCGGTTCGACCTTCTTCCACTCTCTCTCCGCGCTGCTTAGTTGTGACTTGAGCGATAAGACCTTGTAGCCGCCCCAGAGATAGTTCAGCGCCATCAGCGCGGTCGCGCCAATCGCGATCATCATGCTGATCTTGAGCGGGTCGCGCTGGCGTTGCCGCTGCTCGAGGATTTCTTCGTGGAGGAGATTTAATTGCAGGGGCATGGCGCGTCAGGTCCGCAAATATTCGAAGGCCGCACCGCAGGCGACATTGAGCGAGGCAAATTCCTGCTGCAGCGACTTGCGCTTCGCTGCCGGGAGCGCGACTTCGCAGTTCTCCAGCGGATCCCAGATTTCGCACGGCAACCCGAGCTCGTCGCTCAAGGTTTGCAGGACCATTTGGGGCCGGGAAAGGCCGCCGGAAACAAAAATGCGCTGGATCGGTCGCTCGTGCTGTCCCTCGAAAAATCCGATGGAATTGCGGACTTCGGTAACGAGGCGCGTGAGCGAGTTGCGGCAAATTTCCGCCATCCCGGCATCGCCTTCCTGAATGAGCATGCGCGCAGCGTGCTCGTCGAGGCCGCCATCTTCGGTCAGCGCCTCGGTGAAATTTTTTCCGCCGTAATCGACCGCGCGGGTGAGGGTGACTTCACCGTTGCAACCGATCAGCACCGTGCTTTGCAAATGTCCGAGATCGAGGAGGAGAAAAGCTTCGTCGCGATAGATGGTCGGATGAGCAAATTCGAAGGCGTTGAGAATGCAGACGGGCGCCAACTGCAATATCTCCGGCGACAAGCGACTCTTGTTTGCGCCTTCCGCGATTTGCTTGACCTGCGCCCGCAACATTCCGCCGACGAGATATTTGGTTTGCGTGACCGGCGGCGCCTGCACTGCCACCGAACCATTCTCGCCGTTCGTGGCGGCGGAAAGAGGCGTGTCGCTTCCTGAACTTCCAAAGGACGCCACATCGAGGACGAAATCCTTGCAATCCTGGTTGAGCACCGCGAGTCCGTTGTAACGGAGGGCGTTGCGGAGGAGTTCCACCGGCGTGCTCGGTTGCTCGATGATGCGCAGAAGTGAATCCGGTTCGGAAACGGCCAGCGCGCAACTGCGTGTGCTCCCGCCGATTTCACTGACGAGCGCTTTCAATTCCTGCGCCATCTGCTCGGCGCTCGTGGTTCCTTCCGGAACTTCGTGCGTGGCAAACCCAGTGAGGACGTAGCGGGTGTCGTTTTTCTTGGTCAACACCACCGCCTTGTAGGTGCGTTTCCCCAAGTCGATTCCGATGACAGAATTTCCGCGTTTCGCCATGGTTCCGCCAGCCTTGTAGCGGGAAACGTGCCCGCTCCCGTGCGATTTACGTTGCGGTCAGGCGGCAACAGAAGGCGGATGGTAACCGAAAAAGCCGCGAGTTTTGATCAGGTCACTCACTTCTGCCGGCACCATCGTTTCCCAATTGTGGTCGCCGGTCTGCAATTTCGCCAGCGCGTCCGGCGGATAAATCCGCAGATAGTCGAGATTGTAATCGGTGATCTCGGCGATGTGGTTGTTGTCGATCAGGAAGCGAAAGAGGGACTGCAAATTCGGTGCGACCTCGAGCTGCGTCGCGGTCCGGACCTGGCCCGTCGCGTCGTCGATCATCGGATAGACGTAAAGCTTGAACGAGCCTTTGAACATTCGACCGAGCGCTTCCAGGATGCCGCCTTCGAGATTGAGATAATATTTCTCGTCGAAGATTTCCATCAGGCTAGGGACGCCCATAACCAGCCCCACGCGCTTACTCGTGTAACGCGAGAGATAAGCGGCCAGCCGGTAATATTCGCCGAATTTTGAAATCAGAACGGTGCGCCCGAGCGCGCCGAGGATATCCACCCGCGCCAGAAAATCGGCGTGGTTGAGTTGTCCTTCCGCGAGCAGATTTTCCAGCGTCATCTCCATCAGCACGACGAGCTGTTCCTGGTCGCACCCGGATTCTTCGAGGAATTTCTTCCGCGCGCCGTCAAGCATGTCGTTGGTGGCAAACGTCACCGGACGAAAGCTGCCGCGCTCGACCAGGATCGCCTTTTTGTAGAAGACTTCCGCCGGCTGCACCGTCTCGCCGTCGGCGGTGAACATGACCGCGTCGGTCAGTCCCTGGCTAACCAGTTGTAGACTCATGAGTCGGTTGTCGACCTGGCAAAAAGCCGGCCCCGAAAATTTGATCATGTCGACTTCGATCCGGCTTGGCGCGAGATTTTCCTGGAGCGAAGAGATCAATTTTTCCGCTTCAGGGAGATAGAACGCGCCGTAGAGCAGGTTAACGCCGAGGACCCCCAGCGCTTCCTGTTGGTCGACGTTGGTTTCGTCCAGCATCCGCACGTGCATCATGATCTGGCTCGGTTCGGACCGCGTCTGCGGCTGAAAACGCACCCCCAGCCAGCCATGCGATTCGTTGTGCTGCTTAAAACTGCGCGCCGCTACCGTATCGGCGAAAACGAAAAACGACCGCTTATCTCCCAGCTTCGCATCGAGCCGCTCGATCAGGAGCGAGTACTCGTGATCGAGCATGGTCTGGAGCCGGTTGCGACTGACATAACGATCAGCCGTGCCGTAGATCGCGTCGCTGAAGGTCATGTCGTAGGCCGAGATCGTCTTGGCAATCGTCCCGGCGGCTCCTCCCACATGGAAGAAGCGGCGGGCGACTTCCTGCCCGGCGCCGATCTCGGCGAACGTTCCGTAACGTTGCCCGTCGAGATTAATCTGGAACGCCTTCTTGCTCGTCCCCACGTCCATCTCGGCGTTCATTGGCCAAGATGCGAAGGTTTGGCGGCAATCTCAACCGCTGACTTTATCGGACCAAAGGCGGATCAATTCCGCCGCGGTCGCTGGAATCCAGCCGCGCTGTTCGTTCGGCAGAACAACGTAACTCCAGTCGCCGCGTTGCTCCAGGACGCGGATTTCGGTGCCCGCCGGCAGAGCGAGAATGCTCTTGGCCGAGTCCGCCGTTGCGACCCGCGCCTCGATCTTCTCGCCCGTGACGACGGCTCGCCTGCTGGTCTGTGGAAGTTGCACGAAGAGGGCCGTCGCGAGCGCGGCGGCGACGATGAGGGAAAGAGCGGCGACAGCGATGACCGCCCCGCGGGCTTTCCAGACCAGGAGCCCGATCCCCAGCCAGAAAAAGATCGCGGCCGCGATCGCGCACGCGTTCAGGTCGATCGCATCGAGGAAACGGCGCCAGCCTTCGGGCTTTGGGGGAAAAATTTGCGCTTGGTCGCGCGCGAGCTGGAGATTCGTTTTCGCTTCGGGATGATTTCGCTCCAGCGCCAGCGCCCGCTCATAGGAAAGAATCGCGTGCCCGAAATCTTCCGTGCGATCGTAGGCATTGCCGAGATTGTAGAAAAGATTCGCGCTCCACTCGCCCGCGCGGGCCACGCTTTCGTAGTCGGCGATGGCGGCGCGAAAATCGCCCGCGGCGTATTTTTCGTTACCGCGCCGAAACAGCTCGTCGGCGTTTTCGGCTCGCATGCTCGCGACGCCCATCAAGCCAAGGCAAATGCTAACGAAGAAAAATTTCATCCGCGCAAATTCTCAATCGTGGCCAGCGTTTCCGCGCGCTGCTCCGAGGTCAGGGCCGAAGCGCCGTTGATCGCGCCGCCGCTGTAACGCAGCTCGTCACTGCGGGCGAAGAGCCGCTGCAATTCCTCCCGGCGTTGTTCATCCAGCGCGAACACCCGCGCGGTGGTGTCGGCATCGACACTCGCCGGTTCCATGTTGGTCCGCGCCGCCGTGCGCAATTGCACGATGCGCGCGGCCTGCGCAAAATATTCACGCGAGTCAAGCTGGCCGCGTCGGAGCCCGCGCAACGCCTCATCGGCTTCGCGCTGCCAGCGGGCCTTTCGTGCGCCCGGGCGATCCGGCCCGCGCGACCGCGCGAGGCGGACGCCCGCAACGGATGCGACCAGAGCGAGCGGAAGCAATTGCGCCAGCCAGAATTCCCGGCGCTCGACCATGCGGGCGAACGAGCCACGATTCTCCCCGCGCTGATTCAACTGCTGCAAAATTTGCGGGGCCCCGGCCGTCGCGCCCGGGGTTGGGGCCGCCGAATTCGCTGAAGCAACCGTCGGTGCTGGCGCCACGCCCCCTTCCACGACGATGGGAAGGGAGTCGCTTTGGAGCGTGATGTATTTTTCTTTCGTCGGGTCGAAATAGCTAAAGAGCAGGGGCGGCAACGAACTCTTCTTTTCGTTCGGCGACACCACCATCTCGAAAGTCTTGCTCCCGCTGATTCCCACGTCGTCATCCCGTTTGAAATTTCCGGTCGCGGGATATTTGTGCCAGCCACGATCGTCCGAGAGCGATGGCGCTTCGACGCGATCGAAATTTCCGCGACCCGCGATCGTCGACTTAATCGTGATCGGGTCGCCCATCGGGATGCGTTTGGGATTCGCCTCCGAGGCAAGAGTAAAATTTCCGACCGCGCCATTGAACGACGCCGGCGCTCCGGCCGGCAGCGGTTTGATTTCCAACGGAACCGGCTCGCTCTTCGCGTTGATCTCACGTGGCTGCGCCATCATCGAAAACGGATCGACCAGCATCGGGTCCGAGAACGGGTCGTTGCTGCCGAAAACGTCAAAGGGCGAACGACCCGAATTGCGCCGCGGCATCAAGGCGGCAGCTTTGATTCGCACCGGCCCGAGATCGAACTTCCCCGTGCGCGTAGCCGAAATCGCGGTTTTGAAAACGCGCACCTGGTAAGGTCGCCCGCCGATTTCCTCCGTGACCAATTCCGGTTCGACCATTCTTTGCACGGTGAATCCCTGAGCAGAAAAATCGGGCGGCTCCATCTGCGTCAGCTGCGTCCGTGCGGGTACACCGAAGCGCAAAACGACGGGAATAAGTTCGCCGACGTAAGCGGTTTTCTTCGGCACGATCAGTTCGGCGAAGGCAATCTGGCCGTCGGTTGATCCACGCCCGCCGCCGCCGGCTGCTCTGCCCCCGTCCACTACGCGCAGGGTTAGCTCCGGCGTGCGCAGAGTCGCACTGCCGACTCTGACCATTTGTGGCGGAATCTTGTACGTGCCCGCCTTTTCGGGAAGGATCGTGAAATTATACGTCACGCTCGAGGTGACGTTGAAATTGTTCATCTCGAAATGTTGCTCGGTCCCGGTGCGCCGGATTTCCAAGCCATCGACCGCAATTTCGTCCGGCAGGTCCGCGCGCCGTTCGCCCGCGACGCGGACCTGCATCTGCACCGTCTGCCCGACGGCCGCTTCTGAACTGCTCAAGACCGCGGTCACACTGGGCGCGGCGGCGGACGCATGCGAGATTGCCACGGTCATCAGGGCGAGGAAGGGGAGGTGTCGAATTCTCATGCCGCGGGGAGGAAGGATACTCTACCAATCATTATAGACGCGTCGCGTCGCGCGGCGTTCATCCAGCTGCACTTTGGCTTCCTCGTCTTTCATTGCCTGAAGAAGTTGTGCGGCCTGGCGCGGCGTCATCTCGCCCCGCTTCTCCGCCTCCTTTTCTGCCAGGGCGGCCGCTTCCTGTTCTTTTTTTTGCTCGTCGCCTTCACTGGCCCCTTTGATCTCGCCCGTTTTAGGCTGAGTCGGCGAACCAGAAGCGCTCGGGCTCGGCGACGGTCCCTGGCCATCTTGATCGCCCGGTCTAGGAGAAGGCGTTCCGCTGCCGCCGGGTGAAGGTGAGGGTGAAGGACCCATGTTTTTCGAATCGGGTGACGGCGAAGCCGAGGATCCAGGTGAGGGCGACGCGCCCGGCGAAGTCGAAGGCGAGGCGCTCGGCGTTGGCGAAGATGAGGGTGAAGTTGAAGGTGAAGGTGAAGGTGAAGGTGAAGGTGAAGGTGAAGGTGAAGGTGAAGGTGAAGGTGAAGGTGAAGGTGAGGGCGAAGACCCCTTCTGCGATTCATCCTTTTTCTCGTTGTTGGAAGATGGCTGCTGACTTTTATCGTCCTTCTGCTGCGACTGATTTTGCTGCTGATCCTGCTGTTGGTTTTGTTGATCCTGGTTTTGCTGATCTTTCTTCGTTTGATCCTGCTTCTTCTGGTCCTGCTGGTTTTGCTGTTTCTCTTTCTTATCCTGATTCTGCGGACTGGGTGATGGGCTCGGCGTCGGTGATGGCTTTTCCTGCTGTTGTTTTTTAATTTTCAGCTCTTCGATCTTGTTCTTCACGAACTCGTAATTTTCCTTCGCCTCCTTGTTCGGCGGATCGAGCTTGAGTGTCGTTTCGTAATGTTTCAGCGCGCCGTTCCAGTCGGTCAGCTTCTCCTCGTCGGATTTCTTCGCTTCACCGCGGCGATAGAGCGTGTTCCCGAGATTGTAGTGCCCCTTGCTTTGCAGATCTGGATCGGGCGAAAGCAACGCCTGGCTAAAGGCCTGCAGCGCCTTGTCGTAATCCTTCAACTTGTAGGCGGCCGCGCCGGAATCGAACTCGAGTTTTGGCACGGCCTGGTTTTGCGGGTGCTCCGTCAGCACACTTTGAAAATTCTGGAGCGCTTCTTCGTATTTCTGTTGGCGGTAAGCGTCCACGCCCGGTGAATTCGCCCACGCGGTCGAGGCGGCGCCAACCAGAATGGCCGCGACAGCCACCTGGCGTGGCGCAGTCACGGTGCCGCGGGAGCGGCGTTTGCGATCGCTGACAAAAATCGACGCGAGGAGAAAAAGCGTCGCTGCCGCCAACGGCCACTCGTATCGTTCGATCGGCCGCCGCGCCAGGCGCGCATCAAATTCTCCCGCCTTCATTTTAGCCAATCCCTCCGCGTAAAGCTGCTTCATCGTCTGCGGCCCGTTTTCGAGGTGAAGATAAACGCCGCCGGTGGCCTGCGCGACTTCACGCAAGCGTGTTTCGTCGAGTTTTGATTTCACCACCTGACCCTTCGCGTCCTTCACGAATCCGCCGGGCTCGCTACTCACGGGAATGAGCGATCCGCCAGGTGTGCCGACGCCGATGGTGAAGACGCGCACGCCTTGATCGGCCGCCGATTTTGCGGCCTGCACCGCGTCGCCGTTCAGCTCTTCGCCGTCCGTGAAAATGATCAACGCACGGTTGCCCTGCGCGCTTTTGCCAAAGGTCCGCGCCGCCAGCGCGATCGCATCACTGATATTCGTTCCTCCTTCGGGAATGGTGGAAGTGTCGAGGTCGTTGACCGCTTCGACCGCGGCGTCGTAATCGATCGTCAGCGGTGCCTGCAGGAACGCGCGACCGGCGAAAGCAATCAAGCCGACACGGTCGCCCTGCAATTCGGTGATGAGATCCTGCGCCGCCAGCTTCACCCGCGCGAGCCGATTCGGCGGAACGTCGTTCGAGAGCATGCTGCGCGAAGTGTCGACTGCAAAAAGGAGATCGAGGCCGCGACGCTTCACATCTTCGTAGGTGTAACCAAACCTCGGTTTGCACAGCGCGACCACAGCGAAGGCCAGCGCGAGAAGCAGCAAAAAGAAGCGGATCGCGCGACGAAACCGGCCGACGTTGCCCGCCAGCTCTGGCAGCAGCCGTGGCGCGACGAAACCGCGCAGTTGCCGCGCGCTCCGTTGCTCTGACCAAAAATAAAGCACCGCCAACGCGGGCAAGACCAGCAGAGCCCAGAACCATTCCGGCGCGCCGAACGTCATGGCAATCGGCGCCAGATGGTCTGGCCGAGGAGCAGTTGGATGAGTAGCAACGCGCACCCGGTCGCGATGCAGGCCGGGAAGAGATCGCGATATTGCTGAAATTTGCGGACGTTGATCGTAGTCTTCTCCAACTGATCGATGTCGCGATAAATCGTTTCGAGCGATTCCGTATCGGTCGCGCGGTAGAATTTCCCGTCCGCGATCCGCGCGACTTCCCTCAAGCCTTTTTCGTTAAATTCCACGCGTTGGTTTTGATAGAGAAGGTTGCCGAGGGCATCGGTGACCGGCTTTCCATTTCGCGGATCAAAGACCGGAGCGGGGGCGATGCCGTTCGTCCCCGCCCCGATCGCGTAGAGTCTGATCTTGAGCGCCTTTAACGCTTCCGCCGCGGTCTCCGGTGGAATTTTCCCGGCATTATTCTCGCCGTCGGTGAGCAAGACAAGAACGCGGCTTTTCGATTTCCGATCGTTCAGTCGGTTCGCGGCCGAAGCCATGGCCGAACCGATCGCAGTGCCGTCCTCGACCAATCCGATCCGGACGCGATCGAGATTTTGCAGCAGCCAATCGTGATCGAGGGTCATCGGGCTAACGACATAGGGTTGCCCTCCGAAAGCAACGATTCCGATGCGATCGTTCGGGCGTCCTTCAATAAATTTGCGCGTGACCTCACGGATGGCGTCGAGACGAGTCGCCCGGTCGCCGCCAATCGTGAAGTCCTTGGTCAACATCGAACCGGAAACATCGAGCACGAGCATGATGTCGATCCCGCTCGCTTCCACCTGGGTGAGCGATTTGCCAAGTTGCGGTCGCGCCAGTGCGACGATGAAACTGGCGAGCGTCAGCCAAAGCAGGGCCCGCAAAAATTGTCCCGCGCGCGAGCGACTGCGCTTGCTGATCGCATGATACGGCGAGGTCGCGGAGAAAATAATCGCGGCGCGCCCACCTTGTCTGCCACGAAGCCACGCCGCGAGTGGAAGCAGGAGCAAAAGAAGCAGGAGCCAGGGATAGACGAAGCTCAGGGCCTGGCCATCGAGCAGATCACGCGGCAACAAGTTTTCCTCCTTCGACAAAGCGGCGTGATTCTTCCAAGAGACGGGCGTTATCCGCAGAGCTGGCTTCGAAACGCGCGAACTTGATCAAATCGCAGCGCTCGAGGAAATCGGCGAGGAGCGTTCGTTCCTCGTCGGTAAAAGAGGCGCGTCCCCTGATCGCGTTCAGAAACTCGAGCGAAGTCTGCCGCGTCATCGGAAGCTCGAATTGCTCGACCACATACTGCCGGACAATGTTCGAGACGCGAATGCTGAATTCGTAGGGTTGCGCGGAGGGCGCGTCCGCTTCGGCCAGGCGCAGGGCGGCCAGCGCACGTTCGCGCGGCGGCACGGGCGCGGGGCGACGTCGCGCCAGGGCCTTCTGAACCTGCCAGATGATCAGGCCGAGCAACAAGAGGGCGAGGACGCTGCCGAGGAAAATTACCCACGTCGGAATGAGCGAATAGTCGACCGGCGGCGCGATGTCGTGAAGATCGCTTTGGGCCTGGGCGAGGAACAGCATGACTAACGACCAACGAACCGGCGCACGCGGTTTTTGAAAAAAGTCCGAAGCGCCGGAAGATAATCCGCGCCGGTGTGGAGATCGATTTTGTCGACATTGTTCCGGCGCAGCAGCCGGGTGATTTCCTGGTGCCGATTTTCGGAGAGCGCGGCGAAGCGAGTGCGCAAGGCGCGGTCGGCGGTGTTGATTTCAATCTGTTCTCCGGTTTCGGCATCTTCCAGGTTGACGATGCCGACGTTCGGCAAGGTCCATTCGCGCTCGTCGCGAATGCAGACGCCGATGAGGTCGTGTCGCCGCGCGGTCACGGCCAGTTCCCGCGAAAAATCGGGCGCCTGAAAATCGGAAATCAGGAAAACGACGGCGCGGCGCGTGACGATTTTGTTGAAATGCTCGAGCGCCGCGGCCGCGTTGGTCCCGCGCCCACGCGGCTGGAAAAAAAGAATCTCGCGAATGATGCGCAGGGTGTGCGAGCGGCCTTTCTTCGGGGCGATGAAAAGCTCGAGCTGATCGCTGAAGAGGAGCAATCCCACTTTGTCGTTATTGCGGATCGCGCTGAAGGCGATCAGGCACGCCACCTCCGCCGCGAGCTCGCGTTTGGATTGACTCGAGCTGCCGAAATTTCCCGAGGCGCTGACGTCGACGATGAGCATGACGGTCAGCTCGCGTTCCTCGGTGAATTTTTTTACGAACGGGCTGCCGAGGCGCGCGGTCACGTTCCAGTCGATCGCACGAATTTCGTCGCCGGGCTGATATTCGCGCACGTCCTCGAAATTCATCCCGCGGCCCTTGAAGACACTGTGGTAATCGCCGGCGAAGGCGGTCTCCACCAGTCCGCGCGTTTTAATTTCAAGCGCGCGAATTTTCTTCAGGATCTGTTCGGTGGCGAGGTTCGGCTCGTTCACGGCACGGGCAATCCGGCGAAGATCCGCTCGATCACGGTTTCGCTGTTAATCGATTCCGCTTCCGCCTCGTAGCTAACGATGATTCGGTGACGCAGGATGTCGTGACCGATGCTCTTGATGTCCTGCGGGGTGACGTAACCGCGACCCTGGAGGAAAGCATAGGCGCGAGCGCCGAGGGCGAGATAGATCGTAGCCCGCGGCGAAGCGCCATAGCGGATCAGGCCGTCAAGTTTGAGATTGAAGGCCGCCGGCTCGCGCGTCGCCCACACGATATCGACGATGTAGTCTTTCACGCGGTCGTCGATGTAAATACTGTTCACGATTTCGCGGGCGGCGATGATTTGCTTCGGATCGACTACGGGCGTGACCGCTGCGGCGGGCGCGGATGTCGCCATCAGGTCGAGGATGCGGCGCTCCTCGGCCTTTTGCGGGTAGCCGACATTGAGCTTGAGCATGAAGCGATCGAGCTGCGCTTCCGGCAGTTGATAGGTGCCTTCCTGTTCCAGCGGATTTTGCGTCGCCAAAACCAGAAACGGATCGGGCAGGGGATAGGTCTTTTCGCCGATCGTGACCTGGCGCTCCTGCATCGCTTCCAGCAACGCGCTCTGCACTTTTGCCGGAGCGCGGTTAATTTCGTCCGCCAGAATCAGATTGGAAAAAATCGGCCCGAACTTCGTGGTGAAATCACCATCGCGTGGATTGTAAATCAGCGTGCCGATCACGTCGGCCGGCAAAAGATCGGGCGTGAATTGGAGGCGTTGAAAGCCGGTTTGAATTGCGGCCGCGATCGTTTTGACCGTGAGTGTTTTGGCCAAACCGGGAACGCCTTCGAGCAGAACGTGACCGTTGGCGAGAAGCCCGAGCAAAAGCCGATCGACCAGGTATTTCTGGCCGATGACGAGCCGCCCCACTTCCTCACGCAACGGCGTAATCCAGCGACCTAACTCCTGTATTTGTTCGGAAACATCCTGCGGCGATCTCATGAGCTTTTTTATGACAGAAAAAGGCGCCGCTCGTTCGAAACTACTCGCTGCGCGCGCGCAAGGTAAGCTTCAGCGGAAGCCCGGGATAGGGCTCAGCTTCGCGAATTTTGGCTTCGAGAAAACGCCCGAACGGCTCGGTCATAAACCGGGGCGAATTGACGAAGAGGACAATTTCGGGCGTGGCAATGGCGCGCGCCGGATTGTCGGGCGCCTGGGTGGCGTAGAAAAGTTTCAGGCGTTTGCCCGCTACCATCGGTGGGGGATTGGAGGCGAACGCGTCGCGCAAAAGGCGATTGAGTTTGCCCGTCCCGACATGCGCATGCGAAGCGCCTCGGATTTTTTCGATCGCTTTTGTCACGCGGTCGAGATGCTCGCCCGTTTTCGCGGAAAGAATCAGCACCGGAGCGTAAGGAAGAAAAAAGAGTTCGGCCTGCGCTGCTGCGATCGCCTCTTCCATCGCTTTGCGCGTCGCGCCCGCCGGCTTGAGCAGGTCCCATTTATTCAGCGCGATCAGACACGGTTGCCGCGCTTTCTGCATGAGCGCGGCGACGCGCCGATCCTGCGCCTTCACGCCTTCGCTGGCGTCGATCACGAGCAGGCAAAGATCCGCGCGCGCGATTGTTCTCTCGGCGCGCATGACGGAGAAAACTTCGACCGACGTGGAATGTTTGCTTCGCGCGCGAATGCCCGCGGTATCGATCAAGATGTAGCGTTTGCCATTGCGCTCATATTCGATGTCGACCGAATCGCGCGTCGTTCCCGGGATTTCGCTCACGATTGTCCGCGGATCTCGCAAGAGCGCGTTGATCAGTGACGACTTGCCCGCATTCGGCCGGCCGCTGATCGCGATTTTAAGTGCATCTGAAGCGGCGACTGTTTCCTCTTCCACGCTCAGGTGGCTGGCGATCTCGCGTTCGAGCTCGGAAACATTGCGCCCGTGCGCGGCACTCACGCCGATGATCTTGTCCCACCCGAGCGCGGCGAATTCCGCGGCGTTCGGCTCGTGCTTCGGATCATCGATTTTGTTCACCACCAAGACGACGTGTTTGGCTGCGCGCCGGAGATCGCGACTCAACTCTCGATCAATTGGCGAGACCCCCTGCTGAGCATCGACCACAAAAAGAATGAGATCGCTTTCTTTGATCGCGCGCTCTGCGGCGCCGCGAACTTCGTCCGTTAGTTCGGTCTCGCCCGTGCCGACAATGCCGCCCGTATCCCAGAGGCGATAGTTCTTCCCTTCCGCCTCCGCCGGCGCGGAAATGCGATCGCGCGTAATCCCCGGCTGATCGTGGACAATCGCGATCTTCCGGCGCGCGAGGCGATTAAAGAGTGCGGACTTGCCGACGTTCGGCCGCCCGACGATGGCGACATTATTCATCGTGCAATCATTCAGCGCGGAGCGTTGGCGTGTCCTTCCGCCTGCAACTGACGAATTCCATCGGTCACGTAAACAATTCCGGAAATGAAGGTGAAGAGCCCGGCGGCACCAACAACCCAGGGCAACGGAAGAAATCGAAGCTGCAACATGATCCAGGCAATCGCCGCCATTTGCAGGACGGTGGCCACTTTGCCCGTCCAGCTCGGCCGCACGCGAATTTTTGGGCCAATGAGAAAATAAAGGACGGCGGTGCCGACCAGAATCACAATATCGCGGGAGATGACCAGCACCGGAAACCAAGTGGGAAAGCTGCCGTAATCCGCGTCGACTTCGCTCCAATTGCTGATGCTCAAGGTGATGATCGCGCTGAGGAGGAGGCCTTTGTCGGCGATCGGATCGAGCACGACCCCGAGAGAACTGCGCTGGTTGTAGCGGCGCGCGACGTAGCCGTCGAGTCCATCGCTCACCGCGGCGACGAGGAATGTGATAATGGCGGCGAAACGTTGCCATTCGAGCGGATGCCCGCTCTGCACGCTCTTCCCGTAGTAGATCGCCAGCGCCACGAAGACTGGGATGAGGAGAATCCGAATGAGCGTGATTTTATTTGCCGTGGTCATCGCTGAAAGGCAGGGGAACAAAGCGCGGAAAGCGGTACAACTCAATTGTCTGCGGCGCGGAAACCGTTGCTGCGTCGCGCGCCATTCTGGTTACACTCTGCCGACGCCGCCGATGTGGCGAAATGGCAGACGCAACGGACTTAAAATCCGTTGGGCTTAAACGGCCCGTGCCGGTTCGAGTCCGGCCATCGGCACGCTACCGCTCGGCTTGATAATTTGCCGCTGGATCGCACTCGCTTATCGTCAACGAAAATACGACGCTACGGCGCTGCAACCAATGGCGCCTCGAGCACGCTGGCAGAGTTGGCCTCATGCAAAACTTTCACGTGGGCGGTCCTGGCGTCCTTGGCCGTTTCTTCCGAGACCACGCCGCCAGAATTATAATTTTTCTGGAGATAAATGGAGTTCGGCGAAGTGACGATCAGGCGCAGCCGGCTTCCTTTCACCAGCCGTCGCGCGACGAACAATCCGGGTGCGAACTCGCACTTCGCGGGCTCGCCTGGCTTCATCATTTTCTCCTGGCGCGTCGAGTCGCGATAACGCAGGCGACGGACGTCGCTCCAGAGCGCGATGCTGGTTCCGTCCGGCTGAATTTCGTCGAGCTCGACCGTCACGTCTGTGTCCGGAACGTCGGTGGAAAGCCAGAGAGTCACTTTCGGGCAACCGATTAACGCCATCGCCTCGTTCATCGGTTCGCTGTGGTAGATCAGGCCGTCGGGCCCGAGGGTGAGCGCGAAATGCTGGTCGATTCCACTCGTCTTTTCTGTGTCGAGCGTGCCTTCCAATTCGCCGCGATGCAAATCGAGCGGATCATAAACATACTCATCCGCGCCGCTCGCCGCCGCCTGCTCGCGCAGGGTGCCAGCGGCAAAAACGCCGTGACCGCCCGTGGCCGTGGCGTCGAGATAGAGCGGCTTCGAAGTGGCGACGAGCTTGGCAAAATCGGGCGCGTATTTCCATTCGCCATTCGTGCCGGCGTTGCCGGCGGCGAGCAAATAATAGGCGACTTGGTCTTTCAGAAACTCGGGCTTGTTTTTTCCCTTCAAAGTCCAGTCGTACCATTGCCGGTGCAGATCGTTCAGGTCCAGGATCGCGCCCGACCCAAACTTTACCCCACCCACTTCATCGGTCGGTGTTCGCGTCCCGGCGTGGTCCCACGGCCCGATGATGAGAAAATGTTTCGCGCGGGTCTCGGCACTGGCCTGCGCGAGATGATCGCGATAGAACGCGAGCGCACCCAATTCATCGCCATCGTATTGCCCGGTGATGGTGAGAATGGGCATGGTGATTTTTCGGAACTGATCTGTCGTTGGGACCATCGCGTCGTAGAATTGATCGAACGCCGGATGCGCGATCCATTTCTGGACATTTGCGTTCGGATTGCCAACGAAGGAGTCGAGAGATTTGAACGGAAGATGTTGGCGATAGGCTTCGAGATAGCGGCTGCGCCAGAATTTCGAGTCGCCGAACAAATTACCCTGGCCAGTGTGCCCGCTGGTTAAGGTCAGCCATTGCACGTCGTAGGAGATGCCAACCTGATTAGTGCAGGGGAAATCCAGGCCCGGATGGGCCGCGGCGGCCGGCACGATCGTGAGCAGATGCGGGGGCAATTCTTTCGCGGTCGCCCATTGGTCGTAGCCGGCGTAGGAGCCGCCCCACATCGTGACTTTGCCGTCGCAGAACGGCTGTTGCGCGAGCCATTCGACGACGTCATGACCGTCGCGCGCTTCATTGGCGAAGGGCTCGAACTCGCCGCCGGAATTACCGCGGCCGCGCACATCGACGAGCGCGAAAACATAACCGTGCGCCGCGAAATAAGCGGCGCGCGCGTGATACGAATCGGAAATGTAAGGCGTGAGCGTGAAGATGACGGGGAGCCGTGATTGGTCGCCCGCTTTAGCTGTGGGAAAGTAAACGGTGGCATTGAGCTCGACCTTGTCGCGGAGCGGGATTTTCACACCCCACCGAACGACGTAGTCCGTCGGAGCGATCGAGGGACTGGGCGCGGGCAACGCCGGAGGAGAGCTGGCGGCGCCGAGCGACAACGCCGCGATCCAGCCAAGAGAAAGAAAGAGCGAGATTTTCATAAGACCTGGGCGCGATGGAACGCAATGCGGCGCGGAAAGGCAAGAGCGGCGATTGACACTGAGAAGCGGCCAGACCAACGCTTGTTCATGCGGAAAGATGCTTCTCGGCCTGGCCAGGCCCGGTGCGCTGCCATTCCCGAGGCTGAGCTCGAGGAAAGCTTTGCCCGTTCGTCCGGCCCGGGTGGGCAGAACGTGAACAAGGTTTCGACCGCGGTCACGCTGCGGCATCGACCGAGTGGACTGTCGGTGACGGTCCAGGATTCGCGCTCCCAGGCGACGAATCGGAAACTGGCGCGCGAGAGGCTCATCGCCGCGCTCGAGCAGGAACGACGCAAAGCCGCAGCCGCAGTGCGCGACGCCCGGGAGCGCGAACGTCGCCGGCGAGCGCCGCGGCCTGCGCGCCTGAAAAAGAAAATCCTGGAAGCGAAGAGGCAGCGAGGCGCCCTCAAGAAAGGGCGGGCGTCCGTTCGCCGCGAGATCGACTAGCAGTGTCTCTCCACCAATCGCGGGACGGAAAATTTTCGGCGAAATACATCTGCGGATGGGATTTGCGCCGATTTCTTTAAAACCAACTTATGAAAAAACTTATCCTTCTGATCCCTGCTGCCGCGATGGTTGCTCTCAGCTCCTGCACGACCGTGGTCGAGAAACCAGCACCGACGTCTACCACCACCACGCATGAAACAACGGCGGTGACCCGTCCTGCGACTGCGACTCAGACCACCACGACCCACACGTCGGGCGGCTACTAGGAAGCGCAGACAGCTTATCGAAGAGGGCGCGGGCGATCGTTCGTGCCCTTTTTTTATGCTTCGGTCTCGATCTCGACTTCCGATTCCTCCGCCTGGCTAACGACTGGCGCGATCGCCTGCAGACGTTCACCTTCCTTCAGATTGATCAATTTGACGCCCATGGTGTTGCGCCCGGTTTGACGAATTTCCTTCACGCGCGTCCGCACCATCTGGCCTTTCGTCGTGATCAACATCAGCTCGTCGTCTTCGCGCACCGTCAGGGCTCCAACGACGCTGCCCGTTTTGTCACCGGTCTTCATCGTGATGATGCCTTTGCCGCCGCGTGACTGACTCCGGTAGTCGTCGAAGGGCGTTCGCTTCCCGATCCCGTTTTCACCCGCCACCAGCAGAGTTGCTTCCGCGTTCACCAACGCGCTGGCCACGATCTGATCGCCTTTTCCCGGTCGAATTCCCCAAACCCCAACGGTGTTTCGTCCCTGATCGCGTAACTGTTCCTCGTGAAAACGCAGCGACATCCCGTCTTTCGTAATCAGAACGATCTCGTCGTTACCAGTCGTTAGCTTCGCGTCGATCAGGCGATCGCCCTCCTCGATCTGGATGGCGATGATCCCGCCTTTGCGCACATTCGAGTAATCGGACAGGTTCGACTTTTTCACGATGCCGGTGCGCGTCGCGAACGCGATATGAAGATCCTTGTCCCAAGTGTTGTCGGTGACATTGGGGCCGGTCCCGGTTCTCTTGGCCTGCACCCGGATGGTCGCGGCGATTTTTTCTTCGCTCCGGAGTTCGAGAAGATTTGCAATCGACCGCCCCTTCGCTGCGCGCCCCATCTCCGGGATTTCATACACTTTTTCCACGTAGCAGCGCCCGGTCTCGGTAAAGAACATCAGATAATCGTGCGTCGTCGCGGTAAAGAGATGCTCGACGAAATCGCCTTCGTCCTCCTGCGTCGCGCCCTCGCGCGTCGTCATCCCGATGACGCCTTTACCGCCGCGGCGCTGCGCCCGGAAAGCGCTCACTGCCGTCCGTTTGATGAAGCCGCCGTGTGTGATCGAAATGATGCAGCCCTCGTTCGCAATGAGATCTTCCATGTTGATCTCGCCTTCGTCGGGCACGAGTTGCGTCAGCCGGGCCGAGCCGTGCTTGTCGCGAATTTCGCGCAGCTCTTTTTTCACAATCGTGAAAACGCGCGCCTCTTTCGCGAGAATGTCGCGCAGATCCTGGATGCGCTCGATCAGTTCCTTGTACTCATTGACGATTTTTTCGCGCTCCAGTCCGGTCAGTTGGTAGAGCCGCAGATCGAGAATCTGGTTCGCCTGATGTTCGCTAAAGGCGTAGCGGCCCTCGACCAGGCGCGCTTCGTTGCGGATAAGAATGCCGATCTTTTCGACCTGTTTTCGCGTGAACTCGAAGGCGAGGAGTTTGACCCGAGCTTCCTCGCGATTGGACGACTCGCGAATGATGCGGATGAATTCGTCGAGGTTGGCCAGCGCGACGAGGTAACCTTCCAGGGTCTCGGCGCGTTCCTCCGCCTTGCGCAGTTCGAACCGCGTCCGGCGCAAAATCACTTCGCGGCGATGGTCGATGAAAGCCTGGTTCGCGGCCTTGAGCGGTAACAGTTTCGGCCGGCCGTGATCGATCGCCAGCATATTGACCGCGAAGGAGGATTCCATCGCGGTGTGTTTGTAAAGGTTGTTGATCACCACCTTCGGCAACGCGTCGCGCTTGAGCTCGATCACCACGCGCGTGTTCTCGTCCGATTCGTCGCGAATGGCAGTGATGTCCGAGAGCACCTTATCGTTCACCAGTTGCGCAATGCGCTCGACCAGCGTGGCCCGGTTCACGTTGTAGGGAATCTCCGTGATCACGATCTGTTCGCGATTACCCTTCAGTTCCTCGACGCCCGCCTTGCCGCGCACTTTCATGCTGCCGCGACCGGTCTCGAGGTATTGCCGCACGCCGGAGACGCCGCAGATCGCGCAACCGGTCGGGAAATCCGGCCCCTTCACGAACTTCATCAATTCTTCGAGAGTGATCTCGGGGTTATCGATCTGCGCGCAAATCCCGTCGATCACTTCCACGAGATTGTGCGGTGGAATGTTCGTCGCCATGCCGACGGCGATGCCGGTGCCGCCGTTCACCAGAAGATTGGGGAAGGCACTGGGGAAAACCTTCGGCTCAGTCCGCGTTTCGTCGTAGTTCGGGACGAAATCCACCGTGTCCTTTTCCATGTCGGTCATCAGCGCCGCGCCGAGATGCGTCATCCGCGCCTCGGTGTAACGCATCGCCGCGGGCGGGTCGCCCTCGACCGAACCGAAATTTCCCTGGCCGTCGACTAACCTTTCACGCATCGCCCACGGCTGCGCCATGTGGACGAGCGTAGGGTAAATGACCGCCTCACCGTGCGGGTGATAGTTACCGGAGGTATCACCGCAAATCTTGGCGCATTTACGATGTTGCCGCCCGGGAAAGAGCGACAAGTCGTGCATCGCATAAAGGATGCGGCGTTGACTCGGCTTCAGCCCATCGCGCGCGTCGGGCAGCGCGCGCGAGATGATGACCGACATCGAGTAGTCGAGGAAGGAACGCGAGACTTCCTCGGCGACACTGATCGGTTCGACTTTTTCGTTGGCGTTGTACACGGTGCGTTACTCGGAAATTAGACGTCGAGGTTGCGGACGTTGAGGGCGTTGTCCTCGATGTATTGCCGGCGCGGCTCAACGACGTCGCCCATCAGCTTGGAAAACATTTGGTCGGCTTCGACGGCATTATCGTCGTTCAAATCCACCTTGAGAAGTTTGCGCTTCTCCGGGTTCATCGTCGTCTCGAATAATTCCTTGGCGTTCATTTCCCCAAGTCCTTTGAACCGCTTGATCTGCACGCCGCGGCGACCAATTTCCAAAATCTTGTTCAGGATTTCCGGGATGGAAAAAAGTGGGTGCGTGGTGGCGCGGTCGCCCTCGCCTTCAATCAGTTCGAAGATCGGGCGATCGCTCGCGGCATAATGGTTCAGCTTCAAGCCCTTCCGCGATAGCTCCGCCATCAGTTTTTGAATCGTGGTCGATTCGTGAAGCTCAATCAGTTTTCCGCGGCGGCGATTGACGCCGTTGCCGCCTCTGGGCGCAGCGGCGCCGTTGCCATTTCCATTGCCGTTCGCCAGCGGCAGCAATTCCTGCTGCGTGTCGGTGTCGAAAAGGTTCAGGTCCGGATTCTGGTCGTGGAAGTTCCGAACTTCTTTCTCGTCGTGAAAATAGTGAACGTTCTCTTCGTTGCCATCGCGCACCTTGACGAGATAAGTCGGGAGCTTGCCCGACTTTTCCTCGCGCTCGCCGAGAAAGCTTTCGAAATCTCCGCCATGGCGTCGAATCGCTTCGCTCAATTTTGAAAGCTTCTGCAGTGATTCCAGAATGTCCTTCAATTGCGCCGCCGAAATTTCCTTTTCGTCCGCGAGATTCTTCAGGCGCACGTCCTCGGCTCCGAGCGTGATCAAAATTCGGTTTAACTGCGCGTCGTCTTCGACATACTCTTCCCGTTTCTTCCGTTTGATTTGATAGAGCGGCGGTTGCGCGATGTAGATTTTGCCGGCCCGGACGAGATCAGTCATCTGGCGATAGAAAAACGTCAGGAGCAGCGTGCGAATGTGTGAGCCGTCGACGTCCGCATCTGTCATGATGATGATGCGCCCGTAGCGCAGCTTGGACATGTCGAAGGAGGCTTCGTCTTTTTTCGAAACGACGCCGTCCACATCTTCCTTCGGTTTCCCGATACCCGTGCCGATCGCGGTGATCATCGACTGGATTTCGTTGTTCTTGAGAAATTGATCGATGCGCGCCTTCTCGACGTTGATCAGTTTGCCGCGGATCGGGAGGATCGCCTGGTAACGCCGATCGCGTCCCTGTTTCGCCGAACCGCCGGCCGAATCGCCCTCCACGATGTAGAGTTCGGTCAATTCCGGATCGCGCTCCGAGCAATCCGCCAATTTTCCCGGCAGTCCGCCACCGGTGAGCGCGCCCTTGCGGATTGTTTCGCGTGCTTTGCGCGCCGCTTCTCGCGCGCGCGCCGCGGTCAGCACTTTCTCGAAAATCCGCTTCGCGACCGGCGGGTTCTGATCGAAATAGGTCATCAACCCGTCGTAGATGGACGAGTTGACCACGCCTTCGATCTCGGTGTTGACCAGCTTGACCTTGGTCTGCGATTCGAAGCGCGGATTGGGCAGCTTGATACTGAGCACGCAAACCAAACCCTCGCGCACATCGTCACCCGAGATCGAAGGATCCTTGTCCTTGATCAGGCTATTGCCGCGGGCGTACTGATTGATCGCGCGGGTGAGCGCAGTCCGAAATCCAGTTAGGTGAGTGCCGCCATCCGGATTCGGAATGGAATTGGCGAAACACAAAATCTGGTCGTTGTAGCTATCGTTGTACTGCAGGACGCAATCGACGAAGGTTTCATCGCGCTGCCGCTCGATCTGGACCGGTTTCGAGTGAATGACCTGTTTGTTCTCGCCGAGCTGCCGGACGAATTCCTCGATCCCGTGCTTGTAGAAGAAAGCTTCTTTTTTCGGCGGATCGTTTCGCTCGTCCAGGAGATTGATCTCAAGGCCGGGATTGAGAAACGCCAGTTCGCGCAGGCGCGACGCCAGGCGTTCGAATTTAAACTCGGTCGTGATCGTGAAAATCGTTGGGTCCGGCAAAAACGTGATCAGCGTTCCGGTGTTTTTTTTGTTTTTAACCTCGCCGATCACGCTCAGTTTTTGCGTGGTTTTCCCCCGCTCGAACGCCATGTGATGGACCTTGCCCTCGCGCGTGACTTCGACTTTGAACCAATCGGAAAGCGCGTTGACGCACTTCGCGCCGACGCCGTGCAAACCGCCGGAATATTTGTAGGCGCCCTGACCGAATTTTCCGCCCGCGTGCAGGTTGGTCAGCACCAGCTCGACCGCCGGCATCTTCCATTTCGGATGAACATCAACGGGAATGCCGCGGCCATTATCGCGGACGGAGGCGGACCCATCGACATGAACGGTGACGTCAATTTTCGAGCAAAAACCGGCCAGATGTTCGTCGATCGAATTATCGAGCACCTCGAAGACGCAATGGTGCAAGCCGCGCTCGTCCGGATCGCCGATATACATCCCCGGCCGCTTCCGGACGGCCTCGAGCCCCTCCAGCTTGTCGATCTGCGCCGCATCATATTTTTGGGCAGGTGCGATTCCCGTCCCGCGATCACGCGAGGTCAGGTCGACGGGGAGTTCGTCGTCAGTTTTGGGCATAGAAGATGGCCGGGCGACCACAGGCCAGGAAGGTAGCGGAGAAGGGGTGTTGTCTCAATTAATTAATGCAAAATTTCGCCGATTTATTTTCGGGCGAAAATACCAGCGGCTGCGATGCCGGGCCGGTCGGATCACGTGATCTTGTGGGTGGGCCAAACTGGGACCAAGGGGGGATGTATCCGGCTTGACCTGACCTCTCTCGGCCCGGAAAGTGGGCGCCCGTGATGCGCTATCAAACCTTGTATGAAGGGCGGTGGATTTTCGCCCTTCTCGCGGTTCTCACCCTTCTCAGCGCGCTGATTTCCTGGTGGCTTGCCCTCGTTTTCGCGTCGCTCATTCTCTATACGCTGGCTTTTTTTCGCGATCCGGAACGCGTCTCCGCGACGTCGACGGAGCATGTCTTGGCAGCGGCCGATGGCGTGGTCACTGACATTCGCGACTTGGAAGAAACGGAAGTGGCGAAGACGCAGATGCGCCGCGTGGGAATTTTTCTCTCCGTCTTCGACGTCCACACCAATCGCGCGCCGATTACTGGACGCGTGATTTATCGACAGCACCACGCCGGCCTTTGCCTCGATGCGCGGCGCGCCGACTGCTCGGAAAAGAACGAAGCCGTGACCTGGGGTTTTCAAGGAACGAGTGCGTTAATTGTGGTGCGGCAGCTCACCGGTGCGATTGCGCGGCGGATTGTCGGCTGGGCAAAAGTTGGTGACGAATTAAACCGGGGCGATCGCTTCGGGATGATTCGATTTGGTTCGCGCACCGAAGTATATTTGCCGCTCGACGCCGAGATTACGGTGAAAGTGGGCGACCGGGTGAAGGGTGGGGAAACGGTGATCGCGCGTTTGCGCTAAAATTGATGAACGGGGAGACACCAAAAATTTATCTCCTGCCGAACCTGATGACGGCAGGAAATCTTTTCTGCGGTTTCGGCGCCGTGATCCAGATTCTCCAAGGCGCCCTCATCCAGTGGTCAAGCCCGGACGCCGCCGCCCATCTGTTTCACCAGGCGGTCTGGTTCATCCTCGGCGCGTGCGTTTTTGACGTGCTGGATGGACGACTCGCTCGCCTTGGCGGCCAGGAAAGCCCGTTCGGGCGCGAGTTCGATTCCCTCGCTGACATCGTTTCCTTCGGCGTCGCCCCGGCCCTGATGGTTTACCGGATTGTCCTGATCAATTTTCCCCGCGCCGGCTGGCTGGTGGCCTTTGCCTATCTCGTTTGCGGCGCGCTTCGTCTCGCCCGCTTCAACACCATGTCGGTAACCGGAAACAGTCCGTCCGCGAGCAAGGATTTCACCGGCTTTCCCATCCCCGCCGCGGCGGGCCTGATCGCCTCGATCACCTTGTTCATGCTCTGGTGGCTCGGCGAACGCGATCACGAGATCGGGCGCTGGAAATGGGTGCTGCCGCCACTGATGCTAATCCTTTCGTTGATGATGTTCAGCAAGCTGAGGTATCCAAGCTTCAAGGCGATTACCTGGCGGACGAAGAAATCGATTCCGCGTTTCATCATTATCGCGGTCGTGCTGCTCTTTACCGTGCTGAATTACGAATGGATGCCGGCCGTCCTCTTCCTCTCCTATCTTCTCTACGGTCTGGTGCGGCCGTGGCTCTCGAAGCAGTGGCAGCGCGAGATCGAGGAAGAAATCGGCGACGAAGAAGTCGAGCCGATCCCGTAATTATCCGTTCAATTGCGCCAGCACTTCGGGATCGCGCACATCCGCCCAATCGCCCTTTAATTCCAAGGCGCGGATTTTTCCGCCAGAGCGTGCCAGGTCACGAATCGCGTCCGTGAGTTCGTATTCACCTCGAGGTGATCGTTCCAGTTTGGAGGTCCACCGGAAAATGCTCTCCCGAAAAGCGTAGATGCCGGCGTTGTACCAAGGACTGGTGGGCCCGCCCGGGCCTGGCTTTTCGCGCACATCCGTGACAAGAAAATCACCATCGATAAAAACGGCGCCGCCCTTGCTCACGTCCTCGTTTTTCTTCACGCTTACGATCGCCTCGACGTCATCCTCCAACGCCACCAGCGAAGAATAGTTAGCCGGATCGATCAGGATGTCGCCGTAGTGCAGGAGGAAAGGCTCCTTGCTGGCAAAGTCGCGCGCCAGATCGACCACCCGTCCGGTGCCGTCCTGCACTTCCTGCGTGACGTAAGAAATTCGTCCCCCGAATTTCGATCCATCGCCAAAGAACTCCTTCACCACCTCGGCGCGGTAACCGACCACGATCAGAAATTCGGTCACGCCCGCGCCATGCAGGCCTGCGATGACGTGCTGCAGAAGCGGCTTGCCCCGGACCGCGATCATCGGCTTCGGCAAATCATTGGTCAGCTCGCGCATGCGGGTGCCACGACCCGCTGCCAGCAAAACCGCGCGCCGAATTTTCATCGCGAGTTGATTTGCGCGCCGCTCTGTCGCAGCATCTGCGCCGTGTTAAAATTTCTCGGCAAATATCGCGAGGCCGGCCTGCTCCTGCTGCGCACGAGTATCGGCATTATTTTCATTTTGATTTGTGCGCCCGTCCTGTTCGAAGGACGGCATCGCTGGGCTCTATTTGGCAGCGCGATGCGCACTTTCAACTTCCACGCGCACCTCGATTGGTGGGGATTGTTCGGCGCTCTGCTCGGTTTCATCGGCGGAATCCTGCTTACGATTGGCGTCGCTTTCCGGCTCGGCGTTCTCTGCGCCTTTCTCGTCGCGCTGGTAAATGCCATCGCCGTCAGCCGACATGAGCATTTCTTTTATGCCGGGATCGTGCCGGTTGAAGTCGTGATCATTCTTCTTTGCCTCGCGTTCCTCGGGCCGGGAAAATACAGCGTCGATAAAAACTAACGACTCGCTCCCGGCGCCTCCTCTTTGGGAAGAGGCGTGACGATCAGCGCCGGCAGATTGAGCTCTTTGATCGCTGCACTGACTTTCGGCAAATCGTTTTGTTTCATCGCCGTCCAGGCTGCGACCTGCTCGTTGATCCGTTTTTCGATGTCCGCAAAAATCTCGATCTGGCTCTGTGTCGGTGCCGTGTCGGCGGATTCGATCGAGTGACTGAAGGAGTATAGCTCCTCATTGAGCATGTTCGGGAAGGCGAGATTTCCTTCCGAGCTTTTCATGTTCACCTGCATCATCCGACCCTCGATTTCCGACGCTTTCTTCCCGAAATCATCGGCCGTCGCCAGGGCCGGCTTGGCCTTGTCATTCGTGGAAAACTTCGAGTGCAGGCCGTCGATCTGCGTTTTCAAGTCGCGGATTTCATTCACCGCTTGATGGAGCTGACTACTGACCTGGTAAACCTTGGTGGCGAGGGCGGTTTGCTGGTCGAGACCGGCGGCGTCTTTCGTGCGTGGATCGAGCGCCACCTTCAAAGGTGCGGTCAGGGATTTTCCAGCGGTCGTGAGCTTGACCGTATAATCGCCCGGCATTACCAGCGGCCCACGCGGGCCACTGCCGTAATAAAATGCGCCAGGAATCAGGATCGGGTCTTCATCGCGAAGATCCCACGCGAACCGATTCATCCCTTCCTTGGCCGGAATTGTCCTCGGCGCGACAATTTGGTCGGGCCATTCCGGTGGCTGATCTTCCTTTTTCTTGTCCTTGCTCGAAATGCGCCGGACCAGTTTGTTCTGCGCGTCGAAAATCTCGAGGACGACCTCATCTTTCGGCGCCGTCTTGAAATAATAGTCGATCATGGCGCCGGCCGGCGGATTGAGACCGACGGGCTGTCGCTGGTCGAATTCTTCCGGATAATGCAACCGGAGCGCGGTCTGCGGTTGGTAGAGAACCATGTCGCCCGCGGTGGGCTTGAGCTGGCGCAGGGGAGTAATGTTGTCCAGAACCCAGAAGGAGCGGCCATGGGTGGCGACGACCAGATCGTCATCCTTCACCACCAGATCGTGGATCGGCGACGGTGGAAGATTATTCTGGAGCGATTGCCAGTGCGCGCCGTTGTCTAACGAGAAGTAAACCCCGAGCTCGGTGCCGGCGAAGAGCAGGTCTTTCTGTTTTGGATCCTGGCGGACGGCGTGGACGTAAGCCCCGTCGGGAATTCCATTCACGATCGGAGTCCAGGATTTTCCGAGATCGTTCGTTCGATAAAGATAGGGCTTAAAATCGTCGAACTTATGACGGTCGGCCGCGACGTAGGCGGTGTTGGCATCGACTGGTGACGCATCGATGAGCGAGACCGTGCTCCATTCCGGAAATTTCGGCGTGACGTTTGCCCAAGTCTTGCCATCGTCCGTCGTCACTTGGACGACGCCGTCATCCGTCCCGGCCCAGATCGTGCCTTGTTTCACCGGCGACTCGGCCAAGGCAAAGATCGTGTCGTAATATTCCACGCTGGTGATGTCGAGCGTGAGCGGGCCGCCACTGGGCTGCTGCTTCGATTTGTCGTTTCGCGTCAAGTCCTGACTGATCTGTGTCCACGAGTTTCCGCGATCGGTGGATTTGAAAACCGCTTCCCCGGCGGTGTAAAGGACATCGGAATTGTGCGGCGAAATGAGAAGCGGTGAGACCCATTGAAAACGATGTTTCAGGTCGGCCGCGCCGTGACCGGAGTGATCGATTGGCCAGACACTGACGTCCTGCACCGACTCGGTCTTCTTGTCGTAGCGGTTGATAAAGCCCTCGTTGTTTGAATAAATCACCCGCCAATCGCGCGGATCGGCCTGGACAAAGCCGCACTCGCCGCCGCCGGCGACGAACCAATCATTTTCGCCGATGATTCCCGAGTCGGTCCGACTGGCGATGCCGACGTTCGAGTTATCCTGCTGCGCGCCGTAGATGTGATAGGGGAAAGCGTTATCGGTCGAGACGTGATAAAACTGCGCCGTCGGTTGATTTTTCTGCGTCGACCACGTCTTGCCGCCGTCGAGCGAAATGCTGGCGCCACCGTCGTTCGCGTTCCCGATGCGATTGGGATCTTCGGGATCAATCCACAGGCCGTGGTGATCGCCATGACGCGCGGGCAGGAGAGTGAACGTCTTGCCCCCGTCGACTGATTTGAAGGCACCGGTGTTCAGGACGTAGACCGTGTCGGGCGATTTGGGGTCCGCGTAAATTTTGCTGAAATACCAGGCGCGCTGCCGGAAGCGCCCATCGTCATTGATCTTCG
>JBBSEO010000003.1:0-25677 GCA_038239645.1 Chthoniobacterales bacterium
GATGACACGAGTTCCCGCGACTTTTCACGCTCGCTTTTCTGCCCGCGGAAAGACCTATCGTTATCGGATTCTAACCACGCCGGTCCTCTCGCCTTTCGAAATCGGTCGCGCCTGGCACCTGCGCTCCGAGTTGGAGTCAGCCCGGCTCGAAGAAGCTGGCGCACTTTTTCTGGGAAAACACG
The DNA here is from genome assembly GCA_038239645.1 of Chthoniobacterales bacterium. Lineage (GTDB taxonomy): Bacteria > Verrucomicrobiota > Verrucomicrobiia > Chthoniobacterales > UBA10450 > AV69. The sequence goes on from JBBSEO010000003.1 coordinate 183, forward strand.
ATTTTGCCGGATTCGCCGCCAATCGAGGCCGTCCGGCGAAGGAAACGGTGCGGACAATCGAGCGAGTCGAGGTCCGGTCGCGCACGGGACTGGTGAGGATCGACGTTTCTGGCGACGGATTTCTCTACAAGATGGTGCGACTGATGGTGGGCGCGATGGTCAGGTGCGCACTCGGGAAAGAGGAGGTGGAAAACGTGCGGCGCCAACTGCGAGACCCAACCTTTCGCGGAGCAAGATTCGTCGCGCCGGCCGAAGGGCTCTATCTCCTGCGGGTTCGGTACTGATTTTGCTATTTAGGCGGGAGAATCGTTAGAGGGAAACCTCGTTCGAAATCATTCCCAAATCCTGCCTAAATGCCTGACCCTGACCTGGCACTCGGAAACGGTGTCGCTTCGTCTCGCCGAGACGGAAGATCTCGGCGCGCCGAGGGTTGGCTCTTCGGGACAAAGCATTTTCGCTTCAAACTCCTCTCCGGCACGGTCTCAGCCGTTATCGTCATTGCGTTGCTGACCGGCGTCTTCTCCTGGGCGACGTGGCGCAACCATACGCGGGTCGAGGCCCAAAGGCACGATATCGCCGTGACCCACTTGAGCAGCGAGATCGAGAACGGCCTGGCTGAACTGGAGACTTACCACCGTGGCGCACTGCTCTTTGGGAGTGGCGACAGCGGCACGAAATTCCAGAGCCAACTCGATGCGGTGAAAACTGGATTTGACCGCCTGTCGACACTGTTGCCCGATCAGGATTCAATCGATCACGCGCGCGATCAGGTCGGACAATGGGCGGCCAAGGTTTCGCCGGCTTTCGTTCCCGCGGGGACGAAAACGAAGAGGATCCCCGGCGATTTAGACTACACCTCGCTCAACCAGGCTCGTGCAATCCTTGATTCGGTCCAGGACGAAGCGCAGATCGCGGTGAACGCCCGAGAAAGCGACGCTGAGCGGGCTGCCCGCGCGAGCGAACTGCTCGATACGCTGCCGCGCCTCGAGCGCGCCCTTCTCGAGATGCGCAACGAGGCGCGCGCGTTTCTCCTCACGTCTGATAGCCGCAATCTCGATACCTACCGGCGCGCCATCATTGACTTCAACACCTATCACGGCTCCCTCGCGCTGATGGTGACGAGTTCGCCCCGCGAAGCTGCGATGTTGGCGGATGTTCGCGCTTCGGTCGAGCGCTGGATTAACTCCGCCGCCGCGCCGGTGCTGGATGCGAAGCGGAACAATCGTCCCCTCCCTCCGCTCGCAACAATCTTGAAGAATGATGAGGCGTTGACCGATGTGCTCGTCACGCTGGCAAAATTCGAACGAGACGAAACGATAAACTTTGAATTGCATCGCGCGGCGGCGCGGCGGGAATTTTTGCTCAAGACAGGGCTGTTTGCTCTCGTCGCCGCGGGCGCCGTGCTGCTTCTCCTCTCGTCAAATATTTACAGCTTCATTCTCGTTCGGCGCCAGATCGCGAAGTTGCAGGGGGCCGAGGGCCGCATTCGATCGATCATCGATTCCACGCTCGACGGCATGCTCACGCTCGATGGTTCTGGCACGATCACCCTGATGAATCCGGCGGCCGAACGAATGTTTGGCTGTCGCAACAAGGAGATGGTGGGGCACAAATTTGGGCGGCTCGTTCCCGAAGGTTACTTCGGCAACTCGGAGACGGCCGAGCCGCTGGTTTGGGATGAGCTTGCTGCGCGCACGGGCACCACGTCGCTCGCCGTCGGTTGCACGCGGCATCGTACCGTCTTCCCGGTCGAAATTTCGCTCAGCCAGATGGCGGTCGAGGAAAAGCCGACATACGTAGCGATGATTCGCGACGTCACCGAGCGTAAGCGCTTCGAGCATCAGCTCGCGGCCGAGAAGGAAAGTCTCGCCGTGACCTTGCGGTCGATCGGCGACGGCGTGGTTACGACCGACGTGCAGGGCAACATCATCATGATCAACAATGCCGCCGAGATTCTCACGGGTTGGCAGAATCGCGATGCCATCGGCCAGCCTTTGCAGGCTGTCTTTAACATCCAGATTGATCTCGCCGCCCAAGCGCGGGCGCAGCGGAACGGTTATCACACCGCCGCGCAATCCATTCTTTCGAGCATCCCGGAAAACGCGACGCTCCTTTCGCGCGATGGCACCGAGAGATTGGTCGAACAGGTGGCCTCGCCCATCCGCGACAACAAGAACGAAGTCGCGGGTGTTGTGCTCGTCTTCCGCGATATCACCGAACGCGAGCGGAACGAGGGCGAACGCCGCAAGGCCGAAGCGCTGGAGCAACTGGGCTTGCTCGCCGGCGGGATCGCGCATGATTTTAACAATTTGCTGACCGCGATCATGGGCAACATTTCTCTGGCGACCCTGATGCTGCCGCCGGCGAGCGAGATGACCTCCCGGCTGAATGACGCGAAAAACGCGTCGATTCGCGCGCGCGATCTCGCGCAGCAACTTCTGACCTTCGCCCGCGGCGGGGCGCCGATTAAGAAAACAGCGTCGATCGGCAAATTGATTCAGGATACAGTGGGCTTTTCCCTGCGCGGTTCGCATAGCCGCGGCGAGTTCAAGCTCGAGCCCGATCTCTGGCCCGCGGAGATTGACTTGGGCCAGATCAGCCAGGTCATTGCCAATCTCGTCGTGAACGCGGATCAGGCGATGCCAAACGGAGGAACCTTACGCGTGGCCTGCGACAATTTCCGCTACGGCGAAGGCGCGAGCCAGATCATCCCCGATCTCTGGCCGGCCGATTATGTTCGGATCGCGATCAAGGACGAAGGCGTCGGTATTCCGGAGAATTATCTGAAGCGGATTTTCGATCCGTATTTCACCACCAAACCAAAAGGGAACGGGCTGGGGCTCGCGACCACCTATTCCATCATCAAAAACCACAAAGGCCTCATCACGGTCGAATCGGAAGTAAATATGGGAACAACCTTCACGATCTATCTCCCCGCCGCCGCCAAACGTGTCGCAAAACCGCAGGAGACACAGCAGCCCGTTGATCTGCCGCTCAACGGCAGCGGGCGCATCCTCGTGGTCGACGACGAAGAGGCGATTCGTGCTCTTGTCGAATTCACGTTAGAACATCTCGGCTACGAAGTGTACGGCGCGGAAACGGCGCTCGAGGGCGTGAATCTTTACCGCCAAAAAATGGAAGCGGGTGAGCGGTTCGATCTCGTGATTCTGGATTTGACGCTGCCCGGCGGGATGGGCGGCAAGGAAGCGCTCAAGCATTTGTTCGAGATCGATCGCAATGTGAACGCAATTGTTTCCAGCGGTTACGCAACCGACGCGACGATGAGCCGATTCGGGGATTTCGGTTTCCGAGGCGTGATCGCGAAACCGTACGAAGCGTCCGAGCTCGGCCGCATCGTCAAGGAAGTGATTACGGCGGCGCCCGCGGCGAACGGAAATGGGGCGCGACCAGCGGAAGCGGTCGCGCTTTAAGTCGCATCGCCTTTCAACCGCGGGAGCAGTTGCTCGAGAATAGTCGCGACGGATTCGTCCACGCTTTGCTGGTCGGTCCGCACGATGATTTCCGCATCTTCCGGCGGTTCGTAGGGCGCGTCGATTCCGGTAAAATCGCGGATCTCCCCTGCCCGCGCTTTCTTGTAGAGATCCTTCGGGTCGCGCTCTTCGCACACGCGCAGCGGCGCATCGACGAAGACTTCGATAAAATCAGCGTGACCGGCGAGCGCGATCGCACGCGCGCGCTGCCGATCGATGCGGTAGGGCGAGATGAATGCGGTGATGACAACGCTGCCCGCGTCGGCCATCAATTTCGCAACCTCGCTGACCCGGCGAATATTTTCGACGCGCTCTTCGGGCGCGAAACCGAGATTCGAATTCAGGCCGTGGCGAATGTTATCGCCGTCGAGGACGTAAGGGTGCATTGCCCGCAGAAAAAGCTCGCGTTCCAGTCCCTGCGCGACGGTCGATTTGCCGGCGCCGGAAAGACCGGTGAGCCACACGACCGCGCCGCGATGTCCGTTCTGTCGCGATCGCGCCGCCGAGTTTATGCGTCCTTCACTCCAGAAAATATTTTTGCTCTTCACCGCCGCGCGATCGGTGTAAACGCCGCCGTGAATCACGCCACCACCGCAAATCACCCCGTCCTCCACCAGGACGAAGCGCCCCAAGGGCGGGATCCGATCGTGATTATCCAGGACGAGCGGCGAACGCGTTTGAATGGTTAGCCGCCCGACTTCGTTGCGTGCGAGTTGATCGGCGCTTCCACGCCGGATGAGCGAGGCGGAGTCCATCACTTCGTCGACCGAAACGATCTGGCATTTCACCTCCTGCGTCGCGAGGCGAGCGGTGTAAAGATGGCTCAGACGCGCCGGTTGCCGCGCGATCCAAAACAGGTCCGAGTGAAATCGGTTCGTCTCGACCGGACCATCCGTCGGATGCGAGCCGACGTAACCGCGCTCGACAAAGATTTGCTCGCGCAAGGTCACGCCGATCGAATCACCGGCGACCGCAACACCGTTTTTCGAATCCCTTGAAGCCGGGTGCCACCGCTCGATCGTTTTCACCACCGACGCTTTGTTGGCGGGCGAAAAAACCAGTTCGTCTCCGACCCGCAACGTTCCGCTCTCGATCCGCCCCGCGATGATGCGGCGATCGTCGAACTTGTAAACGTCCTGCACGCAGAATCGCAGCGGCAACTCCGTCGGCGACGACATCGCCTCCATTTGATCGAGCGCCTCGATCAGGGTGGGCCCGGAATGCCACGGAATTTTCGCGGACTTCGTCGTGATATTTTCGCCAAGTCTTCCCGACGCGGGAATGAAAACGGTCGGAGCCAGTTCCAGGGTTTTCAGGAAGGCGCGGTAATCCCTTTCGATCTCGCGGAAACGCGTCTCGGAGAAATCGACCAGATCCATTTTGTTGACCGCGACGCAGAACTGCCGGACGCCGAGCATGCGCAAGAGGTAGGCATGGCGCCGCGTTTGCTCCTGCACGCCTTCGTTCGCGGCGATGACGAGCACGGCGCCGTCCGCGCTGGCCGCGCCGGTGATCATGTTCTTGAGAAATTCCTTGTGACCGGGCGCGTCGATGATGACGTACTCGCGAGCCGCGGTGCGAAACGGAATCTGCGTCGTATCGATGGTGATGTTCTGCTCCTGTTCCTCGAGCAGCGCGTCGAGGAGGAAGGCAAATTCGAACTCCATGTTCTCCGCGGCGCAGGCCTGTTTGACCTGCTCGAGCTTCCCGTCCGGAAGCGATTGGGTGTCGTGCAGAATCCGGCCGATCAAGGTCGACTTCCCGTGGTCAACGTGACCCACGAAAACAATTTTGACGCGCTCCTCTTCCGGTCTCACATGAACCCCTTGGCGCGTAATTTTTGCATCGCGTTGCGTTCGTGGTGATCCTGGGCGCGACCAGCCCGCTCGCTCGTGCGCGTATTTTGTAACTCGTTAATGATCTCGTCGATCGTGGTGGCGTTGCTCGAGATTGGCTGGGTGATCGGCTGGCAGCCTAACGAGCGATAACGCTGACCGTTGCGCGCGAAATACATTTGCGGGATCGGAATTTCCTCACGCTGGATGTAGCGCCAGATATCGACCTCGGTCCAGTCGAGCAACGGCTGCACCCGGACGTGTTCACCTTTGGCCGCGCTGGTGGCGAATTGTCCCCAGAATTCCGGCGGCTGATCTTTGTAATCCCATTCGAACTGCGCGTTGCGGGGCGAGAAATACCGCTCCTTCGCGCGCGTCGGATCTTCGTCGCGCCGGATCCCGGTGATGAGCGCGTCCCAACGATATTCCGAGAGGACCTGCTGGAGCGCGACGGTTTTCAATTCGTGCGTCACCGTCACTGGATCGTGCGTCTCGTAGCCGACGCCGCGGTCGCGCGCTTCTTCGTTGGTCTTCACGATCAGGTTCAGGCCGTAGTGCGAAGTGGCCCACTCGCGGAATTCGAGCATCTCGGGAAATTCGTAGGTCGTGTCGATATGCAGGACCGGGAACGGCACCCGCCCGAAGAACGCTTTGCTGGCGAGCCAAATCAGAACGTTCGAGTCTTTCCCCATCGACCACGGCATCGCGATCCGCTGGAAGGAATGAAAGGCCTCGCGGAAAATGAAAACGCTCTGGTTTTCCAGGCGATCAAGGTGGCTGCGGTCGACGCTCATCGAGCGCAGTAATTACAATCTCGACCCCGGGCTCGCAAACGCCTTTCGCCTTGCGCGGCCCGTCCGCGCTTTTAGTGTTCGCCGATGCCGAAAGCGCTTCCCATGGCCTACGATCGCAAGATCGAGGGCAACGTCATTTTCACGAGGCTCGACGCGGCGATGAATTGGATGCGGAAGAATTCGTTGTGGCCGATGCCGATGGGTCTGGCCTGCTGCGCGATTGAATTGATGGCGACGGCAGCGTCACGGTTCGATATTGCGCGGTTCGGCTCGGAGGTGATGCGTTTTTCGCCGCGGCAATGTGACGTCATGATCGTGGCCGGGACGGTGACCTATAAAATGGCGCTCGCGGTCAAACGCATCTGGGACCAGATGCCCGAGCCGAAGTGGTGCATCGCGATGGGCGCGTGCGCGTCGAGCGGTGGAATGTATCGCAGCTACGCCGTCCTCCAAGGCATCGATCAACTTTTGCCGGTGGACGTTTACGTTTCGGGTTGCCCGCCGCGGCCCGAGGCGCTGCTCGAAGGTTTGATGCGATTGCAGCGCAAGATCGATGGCGAAAGTTCCTTCCTCGCGCAAAAGCCGGCGTTAACGAAGGAACTGCGCGAAGCGCTGACATGAGTGGGAGCGAGCTGCTCAATTCGCTCAGCCGGCTCTTCGGCCCGAAGATTCTCCGGCGGGTGGAATTTCGCGGCGAAACGACCTTTACCGTCGCGCCGGAAGACTTGAAGGCCGTGGCGAAAGCCTGCCGCGACGAACTCTCTTTTGATTATCTGCTCGATATTTCCAGCGTCGATAATTTCGGCGAAGAGCCGCGCTTCGAACTGGTTTACGAGCTTTACTCGATGACGCTGGCGCTGCATTTGCGGCTCAAGGTTTCGGTCAGCGAAGAAGACGCGGCGGTGGAAACGCTCTCGGATTTGTGGCCGACGGCGAATTGGCACGAGCGCGAAGTTTTCGACATGATGGGCATTCGCTTCCACCACCATCCCGACCTTCGCCGCATCCTAATGTGGGAGGGCTATCCCTACTTTCCCTTACGCAAGGATTTCCCGCTCGAAGGAAAACCGAGTGCGATGCCCGATGTCGCCTTCACGGAAGCGGCGCCAATGGAGGGCGGACCCTTCGTGACGTTGCCTTCGACTGCCACGACGAAGGATCGCGAACCGCGGTCGCGCCGTCCGGACTTCAGCGAATAATCACGCGAGGGCGCGCGCGAGCAGCGCGGAAAAATTGGCCGCGGCTTTCTTTCCCACCGCGAGGACGTCTTCGTGGGAGAGCGGTGAACCGGCCAGGCCCGCGGCGAGATTGGTGATGCAGGAAAATCCCGCGACGGTCAGGTCGAGCGCGCGCGCCTGGATGATTTCGAGAACGGTCGACATACCAACGGCGTCCGCCCCGAGACGTTGCAGCATCCGCACTTCCGCCGGTGTCTCGTATTGCGGGCCGCGTAGAGCGGCGTAAACGCCTTCGCGCAACGCGAGATCGTGTGAACGCGCGCCCGCGCGAAACTTTGCGGTGAGCGAATTTGAATACGCGTTCGTGAGATCGAGAAAATGTGCGCCTTCCAGCGGAGTCGCTCCGGTGAGATTGAGATGATCGGTAATCAACATCCAATCGCCCGCCTGGAACTCTGGATTCAGCGCTCCGGCCGCGTTCGTGACGATGAGTTCTCTCACACCGGCCTGCGCCAGCAAGCGGACTCCCGCGGTCACATCGCGGGCCGAATGTCCTTCATAAAGATGAGAACGTCCGCGGGCGAAGATCACTCTTCGCTCGGAGATTTCCGCGAGCGAAAACTTCCCGGAATGCCCGGCAATCGTGGGCGGCGGCAGTTCGCCAAATTCCGTGTAGGAAATCGACTCTCGCGGTGACGAAACGATTTCGTCGAGACCGGAGCCGAGGATGATCGCGACATCGGCGTTCCAGCCGCGCAGCGTTTCGGCGGGCGAGCTGCTCACGCGGCCGAAACAGGCGGGGCGGATTTCGGCTTCGCCGGTTCGGCCATGACGTTGGCTCGAAGCGGCTCGATCCGCGGCAGGCCCGATTTCGTTTCCTGTTTGGGATAGGCGATGCGCGTGTGCATCATCGTGAGCAAGGTGAAGCGCAGCCGCTCGGAGATGAGGCGCAGATCGCGCAGGGTGAGATCGCATTCATCGAGCTGATGATCGGCGACGCGTTGCGCGATGATCTCGGTGACCAATTGCTCGATTTTCGCCGGCGTCGGCTTTTCGAGACTGCGCGACGCACTCTCGACCGCGTCCGCCAGACTGACGATGGCGCTTTCCTTCGTTTGCGGCCGCGGTCCGCCGTAGCGGAAACTTTCGTCGCGCACTTCTGGAATATCGTCCTCGCGCATTTTCATGATCTTGCCGCCCGCGCGCGCGTCTTCCTGCTGCTGCAAGGCGCGCATGTAGAAATAATAGACGAGCGAGGTGCCGTGGTGTTCCTGGATGACATCGACGATTTGCCGGTTCAGCCGGTGCTTCAGCGCCAGATCCACGCCTTCTTTGACGTGCGCGATAATGATGAGCGCGCTCATTGTCGGCGCGAGATCATCGTGCGGGTTGCGCTCGAAGTTCATGTTCTCGGTGAAATATTCCGGCTTCACCAATTTGCCGACGTCGTGAAAATACGCGCAAACGCGGCAGAGTGTGGCATTGGCCCCGACCGCTTCGGCGGCGGCTTCCGCGAGGTTGGCCACGACGAGGCTGTGGTGATAAGTGCCCGGCGCTTCGAGCGTCAGGCGGCGGAGGAGCGGGTGATTCAGGTCGGCCGCTTCGATCCACGAAATGTCAGTCGTGATTTGGAAAGTGTGTTCGAGGATCGGCAAAATACCGCCGACGATCGTCGCGGTGACGATGCCGTTGCCGAGGGCGAGCGCGCTCTGCAGCCCGATCAGGCCCCAATCGTTCGCCGTCGGCGGAAATAAATTGATCGGCCCGATGTAACCGAACATGAGTGAAAGCACCCAGATCGCGATCCCGACGCCGATGCCCGCGCGGATCAATTTGCTCCGCTTTCGCACTTGGAGCGTGAGGTAGACGGCGGTGAATCCGCTCATCAGGCCGGTGACGAGGACCGGCGCGTCGACGCGTCCAAAAAGCAAGCTGCTCCAAAGACTGACGAAAATTGCGACGAACAGAGCCTGATGTCGTCCGAGCAGGACGCTCAGCAGCAGCGGGCCGAGGGCAAAGGGCGTGAGCAGCTCCGCCATTTCCGGCCGAAAATGCAGTACGTGGTTAGCGCAAAGCGCAGCGACAAACTTAGTCAGCGCCAGTTGCACCAGCATCGTCCCGAAGAGCAGGAGGACGCGCGAATTCTGGGCAAAAGACGTTGGCTGATTGATCCAGAGCGACATCAGCGCGATCAGGAAAATGAGGAGCGCGATGACGAAGTTCTTCATCGGCTCAGCCTGGTCGCCACTGAAAATGAGCAGCGCGAGTCCGCCGAGGAAGACAGCCAGGATGACCATCTTCATCCGGAAGGAATATTCCAGGGTGCGGAAGAGTTCGTTGCGGCTGCGGCGGCGGCGGGTCTTGCCCGACGCGAGCCCGCGCCGAACCAGCTCACTGCGTTTTAGAAAATCGAACATCACTTGCGACCGCTCGGTGAACGATGCTGCTGGTAGGCGGTAATTATCGCACGGACCAGCGGATGACGCACCACGTCCCGTTCGGAAAAATAAGTTAAGGCGATCCCGGGCACATTCTTCAAGGCTTGAAGCGCTTCGACCAGTCCCGAGCGCTTGTTCGCCGGCAGATCGATCTGGGTGACATCGCCCGTGACAACGCATTTGGAATTCATTCCCAGTCGGGTCAGCAACATGAACATTTGTTCGGTCGTGGTGTTCTGCGCTTCATCGAGGATGACGAAGGAATTGTTCAACGTTCGCCCGCGCATGTAGGCGAGCGGCGCGACTTCGATCACCTGCCGTGCGAGCGAGCGTTCCATTTCTTCGGGCTCGAGCATATCGCGGAGAGCGTCGTAGAGCGGGCGCAGATAGGGGGTGATTTTTTCCTGCAAATCGCCCGGCAAAAATCCGAGCGCCTCCCCGGCTTCCACCGCCGGGCGGGCGAGAATGATGCGCGAGACCTGGTCTTTCTTCAGCGCCGCCACCGCCATCGCCACGGCAAGATACGTCTTTCCGGTGCCCGCCGGGCCGATGCCGAAGACGATGTCGTGTTTCTCGATCGCCTCGATGTAATTCTTTTGGCCAACGGTGCGCGCGACGATCGGGCCGCGCCGCGCGGAAGTCAGAATCCTGGCGCCGACTGCGTCGCTGAGATTTTCCGGCTGCTGCCGGGCGACTGATTCGAGCGCGTAGTTGAACTCATGTTTTTGAATTTCAACGCCACGCTGGCGAGCTTCCTCGAGCTGTTGGAAAACGCGCTGCGCCTGATCGACTCTTTCCGGCTCGCCCTCGACCTTCAGCCACCCTTCGCGGGTCGTGACCTTGACGTTGAGGGCATCCTCCAACGTCTTCAGAAGCTTGAGATCGTTGGCATAGAGCGACTGCAACGTCCGCCCGCTTTCAAACTCCAGCGTCCGCGTCTCAGGCATGATTTCCTGCGCGCAATTGGGCCGAGTCGAAAATTATTCCAGGGCTCAGAAGTCGTTTAGCGGAAGCCGTAGACCAAAGCCCAAGGGGTGCGTTCTTCCGGCGATTCCTCGATCGTCACGATGATGAAATAGCTGTCGGTCGTGGCGGGAATAATGCGAGCGGCGGCGAAATGGCCTTTCTGCCAGCTGTCGGGCTGTTCCACCAGTTTCCCGTCCTTATCATAAATATGCACCGAAACCTTGGCCCGCTCGACGTCCGTCCCCATCCAAAACCAATACTCGTTGCCTTTGAAGAGCTGCTGACGGACTGCCTTCTTCTCCCCCGCCCCGAGGTCCCCGCCCCAATAATCTTCCCGGACCTGAAAGCCTTCCTTGACGTAGGGTTCCGCCGCCTGGAGCGCGAAGGACTGCGCGTCGTCGACGGTGGCATGGAGGGGCGCGATCGCCACGACCATTAAAACGAGGACGAAAAGTTTCGTGCGCATTATCTTCAGGATCGGTTCACGATTTCACCGTCGAGTCGAGTCGTGATTTCATTGATCTTTTTTACTGAATCGGCTGAGATAGGCTTCGCGCCGGTATCAATTAATGGGCGAACTTCCCCCAGCCCGCCTTTGATACTGTCCATCACCGTTCCGGCATATTCCGGCATGCCGCCCAGCTTCTGGTCGAAATAGGCCAGCAAATCCGGTTGATGCAGGAGCTCAGCGCCTTGCGTGGTAAAATGTTTGCTCACGACTGAGGTCAGCACCTGGGTGCCGCGGAGCCAGCCACCGAGGCTGACCAATTGCGAAAGCTTCTGATCCTGCACTTCGTTCATCGCCTGCTGCACGCTGTTTTGGGTGCGGTCCAGCTCCTGGCGCACGCTGTCCCATTTCCGCTTGTCCGCGGCCTCGATGATCGCCTTGGCGTGCGGGATGATGGAATTACCGACCCCGATTCCTTTCGCCAGCGCGAGGACGCGCTGCCCAATGTCCTTGACCGCTGCCGCGTCTTCCGCCTGCACCGCGATGAACCCGTCGGCGATGACCGTGCCGAGCATCAGGGCAATGCGCGGGCGTTCCTGAAAGTTCGCGCCCTTCTCGGTGCGCACGAATTCCTTCCAGTTCACCGGGCCGAGCTTGTTCAGTGCGCCGAAAACTTCATTCGGAAGCGGCACGACCACGTCCTCGACCTTGCGCGAGAACTGGCTGACATCGATGTGCTGCGGTGCCTGCGCGGCCGGAACACTCAGAGGGAGCGCGACTGAGATCAGCGCGATCCATTTTGCAAATTTAGGACGGGAAATCATTGGCTGCTTCGACTGTTGCTTTTCACCTTGTATTCAGGATTAATGCAGCACTCTAAAGAGAAGTGAATCGCGCTCAAATTCTGGAATGCATCTGAATCGCATCAAAACCTCCCGGCGGCGGCATGATTAAAATGAGTCCAGCTCGACTAGAGGAAATCCTCACCCGCGGCCAGCATTTGCGACTGCTGGTGATCGGCGATTTGATGCTGGACGAGTTCGTTTGGGGCAAAGTCGGCCGCATTTCGCCGGAAGCGCCGGTGCCGGTGGTGGAAGTCGTCCGCGAATCTGCCTACCCGGGAGGCGCGGCGAATGTCGCCCGGAACGTCCGTGAGTTTTGCCACATGGTTAGTGTGATCGGCCTGGTCGGGCGCGATATGCAGGGTGACCGTCTCCGCTCACTCCTGGCAGAGGAAAAGATCGAGACGGAGGGCTGCCTTCTCTTGGAGGATTTTTCGACCATTGTGAAAACGCGGATCATCGCGCGCCAGCAGCAGGTGGTGCGGGTCGATCGGGAGGAAATTCGGCCGCTGAACGAAGACCAGACCGCGCGCGTCGCCGACACGGTCGCGAAATTGTTGCCGAATTTCGACGCCATCATCTTTGAAGACTACGGCAAGGGATTTTTGAGTGAACCGCTCGTCTCCAAAATCACCGGCGCGGCTAAGGGCAAGGTCGTCGCGGCCGATCCAAATCCGCACAACCCGATCGCGTGGCGCGGGCTGAGCGTAGTGAAACCAAATCGGGCCGAGGCTTTTCAGGCCGCGGGTCTGCGCGATGACGGCACGCGCGCGGCGGTGGAAAAAGTCGGCGCGACCTTGCTGCAAAAATGGGCGACCGATCTTCTTCTCGTGACCCTCGGCGATGAGGGAATGATGCTTTTCCAGCGCGACGCCGCGCCGCATCAAGTCCCGGCCAAGGCGCGGCAGGTCTTCGATGTTTCGGGCGCGGGCGACACCGCGATTGGTTTGTTCACGCTGGCGCTCGCGGCCGGCGCGACACCGCCGGAGGCAGCGGAGATTGCGAATCACGCCAGCGCGGTCGTGGTTGGAAAACTCGGCACGGCGACAGTCAGCGCCGCCGAGTTGCGGGAATCTTTCGCGAATGAGTGACGCGACGGCGCCCGGCGTCTTCTTCGACCGCGACGGGACAATCATGCATGACGCGAATTACCTCGCCGACCCGAAGGGCGTGACAGTTTTCCCCGGCGTGCCCGAGTCGCTGGAAAAGCTGAGAGCGCGCGGATTTCGCCTGATCATGATCACGAACCAAAGTGGGATCGGCCGCGGTTATTTCACCCGCGCGCAATACGACGCGGTGCAGGCGGAAGTCCTGCGCCAGCTTGGCTCGGCGCAGATCGACGCGACCTATGTCTGTCCCGATCCGCCGGGCGTGGAATCGAAATGCCGTAAGCCGCAGCCAGGAATGGTGCTGGAAGGCGCGCGCGAGCACGCAGTTGATCTTTCGCGTTCCATCTTCATCGGCGACAAGGAAATCGACGTGCAGTGCGGCCACAATGCCGGCCTCAAATCGATTCGCGTTCTCACTGGATTCGACACCAACACGGCCGAAAGCGTGGCGGATTGGGTCGCGAAGGATTTTGTCGAGGCCACGGAGATTATCCTGACCAAATTCGCGCCGGCATGAACGTCGCGATCATTCCGGCGCGTTGGGGATCGAGCCGCTTCCCGGGAAAACCGCTGCACGACATCGCGGGCAAACCGCTCCTGCGCCGTGTGTGGGAACAATGCCAGCGCGCCCGGAAGATTGAGAGCGTCATCATCGCGACCGACGACATGCGGATCGCGGAAGCGGCATTCGCGTGGGGAGCCGAAGTGGCGCTCACGTCCGCGAAACATCAAAGCGGCACCGATCGCATCGCCGAAGTAGTGCAACGCGCGCCGAAATTCTCCCGCATCGTCAACGTCCAGGGCGACGAGCCATTTATCGAGCCGCGCCTGATTGACCGCCTGGTCGAACTGCTCCACCGGCGGCCGCGGACGGGTATGGTCACCGCGGCGCATCCCTTTTCCGATCCGACCGACGTGAGTTCGCCGCATCAGGTCAAAGTGGTGATCGATCGACACGGTCGCGCGCTCTACTTTTCTCGCGCGGCCATTCCCTTCCGTCGCGCGGCGGGCGAGGTCGCGCCTCGGTTCCTGCGTCACCAGGGTATCTACGCCTTTCGACGCGTGACGCTGCTCTCTTTTGTGCGCTGGAAACCGTCGCCGCTGGAGCGCGCTGAAGGGCTCGAGCAATTGCGCGCGTTAGAGAATGGTGTAACGGTAGATGTGCTCGTCACCAAACATGGTTCGCCCGGCGTCGACACGCCGCCTGACGCTCTCCTCGCTTCGGCCAGGTGCGCCGGGATGGAGCGAAGATCAACCCGGGGAAAACGCGGGTGAAATATATTTTCGTCACCGGCGGTGTGGTCAGTTCTCTGGGCAAAGGTTTGGCCGCAGCCGCGCTCGGGACGCTGCTCGAGTTGCGCGGACTGCGCGTCGTTTTTCAAAAATTCGATCCCTACCTGAACGTCGATCCCGGGACGATGAGCCCGTTTCAGCACGGTGAAGTTTACGTGCTCGATGATGGGGCAGAGACCGATCTTGATCTCGGCCACTACGAGCGCTTCAGCAATTGCGTTCTCTCCAGGCACAATAACCTCACCAGTGGCCAGGTTTACGAGTCCGTCATCAACAAGGAACGACGCGGCGACTATCTCGGCAAGACCGTCCAAGTGATCCCGCACGTCACCGATGTAATCAAGAATCGCATTCGCGAGCTCTCGGACGAATCGAAATACGACATCGTTATTACGGAAGTCGGCGGCACGACGGGCGACATTGAAGGTTTGCCGTTCCTAGAAGCGATCCGGCAATTCATTCTCGAAGTCGGCGCGAATAACGTCGTCAACATTCACGTGACGCTGCTGCCCTACATCAAGGCCGCCCGCGAGCTCAAGACCAAGCCGACGCAGCAGAGCATCGCGAAATTGCGCGAGATCGGTCTGCAACCGCAGGTGCTGATGTGCCGGACGGAACAGCCGCTCGACTCCGAAATCCGGCAAAAGCTTTCCATGTTCTGCAATGTCTCGCCGCGCGCCGTGATCGAAGCGGCGGACGTCAAACATACCATCTACGAGGTTCCACTGCTGCTGCACGACGAGGGACTTGACGCCTTGATTTGCGAGCAGCTGGGCCTGGAAACGCCGGTGCCCGACCTCGCGAACTGGCGGAAGTTTGTCGAGCGAGTCGTTAGTCCGAAGAAACAGATTCGCGTGGCCGTCGTCGGAAAATACATCGAGCTCCAGGACGCCTACAAGAGTATCTATGAATCGTTAACTCATGCCGGCGCCAGCCATGATTGCGGCATCGTCCTGAAGCTCATTGATGCCGAGTTACTGAAGGACGGCGTGGATGGCCAGCTGAAGGATGTGGCCGGAGTGTTGATCCCGGGCGGCTTTGGCGAACGCGGGGTCGAAGGCAAGATCAACGCCGCCAGGTTCGCGCGGGAAAACAAGGTTCCCTACCTCGGTCTTTGTCTCGGGATGCAGGTCGCCACGATCGAGTTCGCCCGCAATGTCTGCCAAATCGAAGGCGCGAACAGCACCGAGTTCGATCAGCAGGCGAAGGAACCGGTGATTTCGCTTCTCGAGGAACAGCGCGAGGTGAGCAAAAAGGGCGCGAGCATGCGGCTGGGAACCTGGCCAACCAAGATCGAGAAAGGAACGTTAGCGGAGAAAATTTACGGGACCGGCGAAGTGCTGGAGCGTCATCGTCATCGTTACGAGTTCAACATGAACTATCGCGATAGGATGCGCGCGAAAGGGTTCGAGATTTCCGGAACGTCACCCGATGGTTCCCTCGCGGAGCTGATCGAACTGCGCGATCATCCCTACTTTGTCGCCTGCCAATACCATCCGGAATTTCAGAGCAAGCCGAATAAACCGCATCCCCTCTTCAAGGGATTTATTCAGGCGGCGCTCGCTTATCAGAGTTAGCGACCGGCGGCGGCGCGCCTCAGCCGATCGTTAATCGCGATTCCAATCCCGATCTCGGGGACAAGTTCTGCGACGATGAGATCGAGCTTCTCCTCATCCAGCTCGCGCATCATTTTGAATAAATTCGCCGCGGCCTCATCGAGGTTGCGCCTCAGACTGAGCGTACGTCCGTTGGGAAAAGCGGACCGGCCAAAACAGAGAACGCCGATTTTCTTGCCTCCAGGAAATGCGAACAGCGAAATGTCGCTGACGACGATGAGCTTTGTCTTGGGCGCGTAATGCGACTCGAGCTGGCCCGGCGAGACAATTTTCGCTGTCGCGGCCGACAGCGTGACGTTTCCGAATTCTGCCAGCATCTCCGGCGAAATCGGCCCCGGCCGCAGGATTCGAATTTCTTTGCCGTCGAGCTCCACCACCGTCGATTCGATTCCCACGGTTGCCGCCCCGCCGTCCAGAACTGCGGGAATCTCCAACTCCGCTCGCACGGCCGCAGCGTTTGTCGGGCTGATCCGGCCAAAACGATTTGCACTGGGCGCCGCCAAGGGCTTTCCCAAGCGACGAATGACTTCTTGAAAAAGCGGATGGGCGCTCTGTCGTAGAGCGACCGTTTCCAGTCCGGCCGTGACCAGTGGCGGAACCAGCTCAGTCTTTCCCAAAATGAAAGTCAACGGCCCAGGCCAGAACGCAGCGATCAATCGCTCAAATAAATGCTTATTGTTCGTAGGAACATGAGCAAGTTGCTCGAGCCAATTAAGATCCGGCAAATGGACGATGAGCGGATCGAAGTGAGGCCGACTCTTGGCGGAAAATATCTTGGCGACCGCCTCCGCGTTTAACGCATCGGCCGCCAAGCCATAGACCGTCTCCGTTGGAAGCGCTACGATTTCGCCCGTGCGCAGAAGCTCCACCGCCCGCGCAATCCCTACTTCGCCGCTAAGGATTTCGGTCTGCAAAGCTTGGCTCGAGCGTTACGAACGCGTTTCTCCGCTTCGGCGGTCGTTTCCGCCAGCGCGGTGAGATGCCCCATTTTCCGGCGAGGTCGCGCCTCGTGTTTTCCGTAAAGGTGAAGGTGCATGCCGGGCTCGCTGAGCGCCGCCGCCCAGTCCGGCTCTCCGCCTTGCCACAGGTCGCCCAACAAGTTCGCCATCGCCGCCGGCCGGAGGAGATCCGTCGCGCCCAGTGCCAGTCCGCAGACGGCCCGAACATGTTGTTCGAACTGGCTCGTCACGCATCCTTCGATCGACCAGTGCCCGGAATTATGCGGACGCGGCGCCATTTCGTTCACCAGCACTTCGCCGTTCTGCTCGACAAACATTTCTACCGCCAGCAGGCCAACAAGTTCCAGCTTCTCCGCAATCTCCGTCGCCAGCGCGATTGCACGCTTGGCGGTCGATTCCGAAACGTTCGCCGGCACCACCGTGAGATCGAGGATGTGATTTCGATGGGCGTTCTCCGCGACCGGAAAAACCTTGCTCGTGCCGTCGGGCGACCGCGCGACGATCACCGAAATTTCTTTTTCGAACTCGATCAGTTTTTCAAGAATGAGTTCCCCACCGGCGCGCGCGTTCCAAACTTCTCCCAGTTCGCGCGACGAAATCGTCTGCTGGCCTTTGCCGTCGTAGCCCCACGAAGCTGTTTTCAGAATGGCGCCTCGGCCGATTTGCTCCACCGCTGAATTCAGTTCGGATGCGCTTTTGACAGCCCGGAATTGCGGAACGGGAAATCCGTGATCGCGGAGAAAAATCTTCTCGCGCAAGCGATGCTGCGCCGTCTCCAGAATGTGGCCGCCGGGCCGAACTTCTACTTCCCGCGCGCACCATTCGATCGTCTCGGTCGGAATGTTCTCGAACTCGAAAGTCAATAAATCGACCCGGCGCGCGAAACGCCGGACCGCGGCCTGGTCGCGGTAATCCGCCTGCAGCGTGCGATCGGCAAACTGCGAAGCGGGCCCGCCGGCCTCCGGGGTGAAAATCTCCACGCGATAACCCATCGGGCGCGCGGCCATCGCGAACATGCGACCGAGTTGTCCGCCGCCCATCACCCCGATGGTCGACCCCGGCAAAAACTGGCGGCTCATGGAAGCTTTTGTGCCAGGACGCTCTTCGTTTGCGTCGCCCGAAATTGTTCCACCTTTTTCCGCACGCCGGCATTTTCCAAGCCGAGGATGCTGGCCGCGAGCAGCGCGGCATTCTTCGCGCCCGCTTCACCGATGGCGAGCGTGCCGACCGCGACTCCGGCCGGCATTTGCGCGATCGACAGGAGCGAGTCGAGACCTTTGAGCGCGCGCGATTTGATCGGGACGCCGAGCACGGGCAGCCAGGTATGAGCCGCGATCATTCCCGGCAAATGGGCCGCCCCGCCCGCTCCGGCGATGATGACGCGAAGGCCTCGACCGGCGGCGGCTTCGCCAAAAGCCGCCAGCAATTTCGGCGTGCGATGCGCGGAGACAATGCGGTGCTCACTGGCGATGCCGAATTTTTTCAGGAACTCGACTGCGTGCTGCATCGTTTCCCAGTCCGATGCGCTACCCATGATCACCGCGACCTCCGCTTTCTTCCTCGGCATAGGCGAATGATTGACGAAGTTCCGCTGCTGGCAAAGCGCATTTGTCGTATGCTTTCGCGGTGCGATCGATTGTCCTCATCGGCTTCATGGGCGCGGGAAAATCTGCCGTCGGCCGCGAACTCTCGCGGCGTCTTGGCTGGCCGCGCCGCGATACCGATGAAATAATCCGGCAACGCCTCGGCCAGACCATTCCCGAAATCTTTCTTGAGCAGGGCGAAGAAGCGTTCCGCCAGACGGAAACGGAGACGTTACGCGAGCTATCAACCGGAGAGCCGTTCGTGCTGGTGACGGGCGGCGGGATCGTTCTTCGCGATGAAAATATTGCGCTCCTCCGAGGTCTGGGCTGGCGCTGCTGGCTGGATGGAGACGAGGAGGAATTGTGGCAACGGGCGTCGCGGCGTCAGAATCGCCCCTTGCTCCAGGCGGAGGATCCGCGGGCTCGTTTCGCGGAGCTTTTCCGCGAGCGTGCGGCGCGATATGCGAGCGCGATGGAATATCGGCTCGACACCACCGGGAAATCGATCGCGGCCGTCGCGGAAGAAATTCTGGGGCAGTTATGAACGAGCAATTGCGCGGCGAAGTTATCGCCCGGTCGCGTGAACTCGGTTTTGATCTTTGCCGCTTCGCACGGGCGGACGCTCCTCCGCACGGCGAGGAATTTCGCCAGTGGCTTGACGATGGGCGCGCCGGCGAAATGGGCTACCTCGCGCGCAACGCTCCGAAACGGCTCGCGCCGGAGAAAGTTCTGCCGGGCGTGAAGACGATCGCGATTCTGGGCCAGAACTATTTTCAGGGTGACGATGGCGAGCAAACGAATATTCGGCCTCGCGGACGGATCGCGCGTTACGCCTGGGGCGACGACTACCATCATGCGGTCGAAGAAAAGTTAGGAGCGCTGGCGAAGTTCCTGGGGGAGCACGGCGGCGAGCAAAAATATTACGTCGATACCGGTCCGATATTGGAGCGCGACTTTGCCGCGGTCGCGGGCGCAGGTTGGCAGGGCAAGAACACCATGCTGCTGAATCGCGCCTTCGGTAACTGGCTATTTCTCAGCGAAATCCTGACCACGCTCGAGTTCGCGCCCGACCCGTCCGCGCGCGATTACTGCGGAAAGTGCACCCGCTGTCTCGATGCCTGTCCGACCGGCGCGCTCACCGCGGCGCATCAACTTGACGCGCGCCTTTGCATTTCCTATCTCACGATCGAGCTCAAGGGCGCGATTCCGGTGGAGCTGAGGCCGCTGATGGGCGATCGCATTTACGGGTGCGACGAATGCCTCGACGTCTGTCCTTGGAATCGCTTCGCGCAAACGTCGCGCGACGCGCGTTTCTCGCTCCCGCCGGGAATCGCGGCAATGGATTTGCGCGACTTCCTGGCGCTGGACGACGACCAATTCCGCCTCTTGTTCCGCCGCTCACCGATCAAGCGGACCAAACGTCGCGGATTTCTGCGGAATGTTTGCGTCGCTCTCGGCAATGTGGGCACGGCCGCAGATTTGCCCTCGCTCCGGCGCGCGGCGGTGGATCCCGAGCCGCTTATCGGCGAGCATGCCCGGTGGGCAATTGCCCAAATCGAAGGGCGAATGCAGAATATTGAATCCAAACGGAAGGCTGGAGTCATCGGTTAGGATGAACGAGTTTTGCTTCCCAATGGTCTAAACGCGGGCTAAGTCTCGGGCTTTCCATGCATCAATCAGCCGTTAGCAATTCACCTTCGGCGGGAGTTCCCGCCGAGGCGGTTGCGCCTGCGCCGGTGGCGTTACCGCGCAAGCGCAAGTCGCGCCGTCGCCGTTATATCGTCATCGGACTCGTTCTTCTCGTGCTTCTCTGGGTCGTCGGCGCGATCATTTCGTCGAAGCGCGAAAAGCCGACGCCGGTCACCACCGAGAAAGCACAGCGTCGCACCGTTATTCAGCTCGTCTCGGCCACTGGGAAGATGCAGCCGGAGACAGAGGTGAAAATTTCGCCGGAAGTCGCGGGAGAAATTATTGAACTGCCAGTCGCCGACGGGCAGGCGGTGAAAAAAGGCGATCTGCTCGTGCGGATTAAGCCGGACTCCTACCGCGCGCTTTTAGAGCAACAGGAAGCGGCGATCAGCTCGGCCAAGGCGACGAATCTGCAACAGCGCGCGTCGATGGGTAAGGCGGAGCAGGATCTGAAAAGGAGCGATGATCTTTACAACAAGAAGATGATCTCGGCGCAGGAATTCAATGCCGCGCAGGCCGCCTACGACGTGGCGAAAAATACCTACGAAGTCTCCCTGCACGAAATCGAACGGGCGCAGGCCGGCTCGAGCCAGGCGCGCGATGCTCTCTCCAAGACCGCCATCTATTCGCCGATCGACGGCACGATCACGCTGCTCAATAGCAAACTCGGCGAGCGGGTCGTGGCCACGAACCAATTTGCCGGCACCGAAGTGATGCGCGTCGCGGACCTCGTGCGGATGCAGGCCGTGGTGGACGTGAACGAGAACGACGTCGTTAACGTCAAGATCGGCGACAAAGCGCGAATCTCGATCGATGCCTACGGCGATCGGAAATTCGCCGGCAAAGTTGCGCAAATCGCGAATACCGGGAAAACCACTTCCGCCGGCACGCAGGAAGAAGTGACAAACTTTGAAGTCAAAATCGACGTTGATGGCGCGGGACTGACCTTGCGCCCGGGGCTGAGCTCGACCGCAGAAATTGAAACCAACACCGCGGCCGATGTCGTCGCGGTGCCCTTGCAGGCAGTCACCATCCGTTCGGGGGACACCAGTCTGAGTCCGGAAGAACTCGAAGCAAAAAAGAAGGCGCAGCAAGCAACCGATAGCGCGACCAACAACGCGGAGGTGACCAACGTGCAGCAGGAGAAGAAAGTGGAACGCGAAGAGCGCGAGAAAATTGCCAAGGTCGTATTCCTGAAACAGGGAGCGATCGCGAAGCAGACGAAAGTCACGACAGGAATTGCCGACGACACCTACATCGAAATCAAAACTGGGATTAATCCGGGTGATGAAGTGATTTCCGGCAGTTACAGCGCCATTAGCCGCAAGCTGAAGGACAACGCGAAGGTGACGCTGGAGAAGGAACCCACGAAGAAATAGTCCAGTGGTCAAGGAACTCTCGATTCGTCCGCACGGAGCGGTCGTAATCGACATCGAGAACATCACCAAGCGTTACGTCATGGGTGAAGAAGTCGTGCACGCCCTGCGCGGCGTCTCGCTCCGGATTCACCGCAACGAATATCTCGCCATCATGGGCCCGAGCGGCAGTGGTAAGTCGACGCTCATGAATATGCTCGGCTGTCTCGATACTCCCACGTCCGGCCGCTACGAATTCAATGGCCGGAACGTCGCCGAAATGGATGACGACGAGCTCGCGGCGATTCGTAATCGCGAAATCGGTTTCGTTTTCCAAACCTTCAACCTGCTGCCCCGCTCGACCAGCCTGCGCAACGTTGAGCTGCCCCTGATCTACGCGGGTATCGCGCCCGAGCGTCGGGAAGAAATGGCTGAGCGCGCGATGCGCGACGTGGGGCTGGGCGATCGGTTAAATCACAAACCAAACGAATTGTCGGGCGGCCAGCGCCAGCGCGTCGCCATCGCGCGCGCGCTGGTGAACGATCCTTCGATCATTCTGGCTGACGAACCGACGGGCAACCTGGATTCCAAGACGGGCGAGGAAATCATGGAGTTGCTCGAAGCGCTCTATCTGCGCGGGAATACGATCATTCTCGTAACCCACGAGGCCGACGTTGCCAGCCACGCTCGCCGGACCGTTTTCCTGCGCGACGGGCTGATCGAGAGCGACGACTATCTGCCGTTGGTCGCACCGGAATTTTCCGAAATTTCCGGATGAAAAGACTTCTCTACGAGCTAACCGAGAGCTGGAAGATCGCTGCGTCCCAGATGCGATCGAATCTGACCCGCTCCACCCTCACCGCGCTCGGCGTGATTATCGGCATTGTCGCCGTGACCCTGATGGGCACCGCGATTAACGGCATCCAAACTGGCTTCGACAACAGCATGGCGGTGCTGGGCGACGACGTTCTCTACGTGACGCAATGGCCGTGGGCGCGCGTGAACGACTGGTGGAATTATCGCGATCGCAAGAAGATCAAAACGGAATACGCCGCCGCGTTGAATCGCATGATCAGCGCCACGCCCGACTCAAACCTCGTCGTTGCGGTGCCGCGTTCGAGTTTTTTCAAGAGCGTGAAATACGGGGCAAATGAGGTCAGCAACATCTTCGTCATGGGCACGACGTCGGACTACGTGCTGACCTCGACGGTCGATTGTAAGGAAGGCCGCTTCTTTAATGAGATCGAGTCGCGCGATGGCGCCAATGTCTGCGTCATCGGTTACGACGTCGCGGATGCACTATTCGCCGATACCAGCCCGCTGGGCCGTTCCGTTTTGATCAACGGCCAGCAATTCAAGGTGCTTGGCGTGAATGCGAAACAGGGAACGTTTCTCGGCATCTTCTCCTGGGATTCGATGGTGGTGATGCCCCTGCCCGCCTTTGCAAAATATTTCAGTGCCAAGAGCGAGTCGGATATCCTGATAAAGGTTCGCGATAAGAAGATGCTGGGCGAGGCCAAAGACGAACTGACGGGGTTGATGCGCCGCGTTCGGGGCCTGGCGCCGGAGAAGCGCGACGATTTCAACGTCAACGAGCAGCAGGCTTTCAAGAGCACGCTTGATCCGGTGAAAAATTCCATCGCGATCGCGGGGCTCTTCATCACCGGGCTTTCGCTCTTCGTTGGCGCCATCGGGATCATGAACATCACTTTCGTTAGCGTGAAGGAACGCACCAAAGAAATCGGGACGCGCAAAGCGCTCGGGGCGCGCCGGCGCACGATCCTCCTGCAATTTTTAATTGAATCGACCGCGCTCTGCCTCCTGGGGGGCGCGATTGGGCTGACTGTAGCCTATCTCATTTGTTTTGGGATCGCGGCGGCCGTGCCATCGTTTCCGATTCATTTCTCGTTAGGACTGGTCATCATGAGTGTGATCGTCTCGGTCATGACCGGATTGCTTTCCGGTTTTGCCCCGGCTTACTCCGCTTCCCGGCTCGATCCCGTCGCGGCCCTGCGTTACGAGTGAAAGCCCATATTCAGTTCCGCGAGCTCATTGGCATGGCGCTTTCTTCGCTGGGCGCGAACAAGCTCCGCAGCGGCCTGACGATGACTGGAATCACGATTGGCGTCTTCTCGGTCATTTCGGTGATGACCGCCGTGGGCGCTCTGCAAAATTCGATCGAGACCGGGCTCACCCTCTTCGGCTCAAACATTTTCCAATTCGCCAAATTTCCTCCGAACGTGAACAACGGGGGCGCCGGCAAAAAGAAATACGAGAATCGGCGAAACATCACTTATCAGCAGGCGGTGCGTTATGCCGAGTTGATGAAGAGCTACGCGAGCGAGATTTGTTTGAAGAGCTTCGATTTCAAAGGCCAGGCCGTTTACAACGGACTAAAGACGCCGCCGAGCCTGACGGTGGTGGGGACAAATCAAAGCTTCCTGACCGCGAACGCCTACACCCTCGAGTACGGGCGAAACTTGAACGAGGAGGACGTTGAGCTTTCGCGCAGCGTGCTCGTCGTCGGGAAACAATTTGAGAAGAGTCTTTTCCCACATGAGACGCCCATCGGAAAATCAATCCGATTGAACGGCCACATTCTTACCATCATCGGGGTGATGGGAGAAAAAGGAACAGCCTTCGGTAATAATCAGGACGACATCTGCATCATGCCGATCACGCGTTTTTTCCAGAATTTCGGCGAAGCCAAGCGGACCGTGAACATCGCCACCCAATCGTTCACGCAGGATAATTTCAACGCGACGTTCGATCGCGCCGTGGGAGCGATGCGCATCGTTCGCGGCCTGCGGCCAAATCAGGAAAACGATTTTGAAGTTTACACGAATGATTCGCTCAAAAGCGCCTTCGTCTCCGTCGCCGGCGTGGTGCGGATCGGCGCCTTCGTCATCAGCCTTATTGCGCTCATCGCCGCCGGCATTGGGATCATGAACATCATGCTCGTGAGTGTGACTGAGCGGACAAAAGAGATTGGGGTGCGTAAATCAATCGGCGCGCGCAGCCGTGACATTCTTCGTCAATTCCTGGCGGAAGCGGTCTTTATCTCGGAAGCCGGCGGCATCCTCGGAATTCTGCTCGGTGTTGTCGGCGGTGATCTCCTCGCGATGTGGCTGAAGGTCGATCTTATTTTTCCTTATGGCTGGGCGATTGCCGGGCTGGTGGTTTGCTCGGCGATCGGGATCGGATTCGGATTTTATCCGGCCTATCGCGCGGCGGCGCTCGACCCGATCGAAGCTTTGCGTTACGAGTAGGCAGCGCAGTTTCCGCCGGCTTTGAGGGACGAAGGCCAGCGCGTAACGCGCTCCACCCAACCATGAGCGCGGCTTTCGATTCCTGACAGATTTGTTCATGCCTTCTGTCCCCTCGCCTTCCTACCTTCTGATTGAGGAATACGGTCCGCTGGCGCTCGCGTTGCGCTCGGCGCTGAAAAAATTTGCGCCGGGTCACGGGGCGCTGACGGCGAAAAATCTGCGGGAAGCGCGCGAAACGATTCTGGCGCAGCCGCCCGAGCTGATCATCCTCGATTTCGATCCGCCCTTTCCGGGAACGATGGCGTTTTTGGAGGAGGTCCGGGCGGCGTGTCCGGAGACGCGTGTGCTCGTGCTCTCGCCGGGAATTTCTCGCGAGGTCATGGAAGAGCGCGGAGCCAGGGCCGGGCTGCATTTCCTGGAGAAGCCATTCGAGTTAATGGATTTCGGCACCGCGGTGCAGGCCATGCTCGCGCCGGGAAGCTCGCGCGGCACGCTGGCCGGTCTTTCAATCGCCGATGTCGCCATGCTGGGATGTGTGGGTGGTTTAACCGCCTGCTTCGAGATTCGGGCGCATCCGGGCGGCGAAGGCGCGTTGCATCTCGCGGCGGGCCGGATTCAGCACGCGGCGAC
>JBBSEO010000004.1:0-25628 GCA_038239645.1 Chthoniobacterales bacterium
CCCCACGCGTCGGTATGTCAGAAGCGCACGTTGTTGATCTGATCCATCGCATTCTCGGCCCGGTCTTTGCTCCCCGATCATTCACTGAAGACGTTAGCCGCTCTTATTGCTATCGCCATCTCCATCTATGGCTGGCATTATCTCCATCGACCCATTAGCTATTCGCCCGGCGTCCTGATCCCGCAAGATCCTGCCCAAACTTCTACGGACGACGCCCCGTTCACCAGCGGCGATTTCACTCTAAAGCCACTCGCTCATTTCGTGCTCGACGCTCGTGTCCTGCATCGCAAGGTCTATCGCTACGATCGCCAAGCGGCCCTCGTTCCGGTAGATCTGGCTCTCGGCTGGGGCGCGATGTCGGATCAACGCGTGCTCGATCAAATCGAGATCAGCCAGAGCATGCGCTTCTTTTGGTTCGAGTACAAAATGCCGCCGCCCATTCCGAAGGAAGAAATCATCGCTCACAGCACGAACATCCACATCATCCCTGCGACCCCCAGCATCGCCTCGCGTTGCGAATCGCTCCGGACCGGCGCGCTCGTCCACCTCGATGGTGACCTAGTGGAGGCGACCGCGCCGAAGTTCGGGACCTGGCGCAGTTCCCTCAGCCGGACTGACGCTGGCAACGGCGCCTGCGAGCTCATTTGGCTGAAAGAGATTTCGTTCCTACCGGATCCGACGAAGAATCGCGCCCTCGCACCTTGATTTCGCCGTCTTTTCGTTAGGCTCTACCCCCTTTAGTTCTGCCTACTTTGTTCACTTTCCGGGCGATGGAAAGCGCGATCAAACTCAACTCGACGCATCTGATGGTCGGCCTCGGAAAGAATTGCCCGTAATTGGAATTCCCGCAGCGCCGGAAGGTCAACCCACGATCGACAGCCGCCGAAGCGTTTTTCGTCCGTTAAGGTCACGCCGGGCATGACCTCGAAGATCCGGACGAAGGCGACCTGAAGCCCGGCGCCTTTGTAATGGAATCGCTCGCGCACGAGGTCGTCGGTCAGAACATGCAAGGGCGCGAGGGCCTGAGCGTGGGCCCAAGTCTCGATCTTTCGCACCGCTTCCACCCGCGCGAAATATTTCAGGGTAACTGTGTCAGGGGCGGGCGGGAGCTCGCGCGCTGGCGTCCTGACCTTGTCGATCTGCTCGTGGAAGAGCGTGGGGAAAAGAAAGAATTCGTCGTGCGCAAAGGAGAAGCCGTCGCGGCCTTCGGCGATCCCGCCCTTGCGCAGAATAATGGACTGGTCGCCGCGCCCGAGCGCTGCGCAGACCAGCGCCCACTCCTTGAAACCGGCGCTTTTCATTTCGTCGCAGGCAAACTAGCGTCCGCAGGATGCCGTTCAAGATTGACCTGCACACGCACACCTTCTACTCGGGCGATGGGGTCTCGTCGCCGGAGGAACTGATCGCCGGGGCGAAGGCGAAGGGTTTGCACGGCGTGGCGGTGACCGATCACAACACCTGCGAAGCGGTGGGCTACATGCTGGAGCAGGGTTTGATGCGGGCCGATGGCCAGCCGGTCGACGGCTTTCTCGTCATCCCGGGGGTGGAAGTGACGACCGATGAAGGGCACCTGCTTTGCATCGGCACCACATTGCCCGACGCGCCGCGGTTGAAGGGCAAGCCGGCACGGGATGTTTGTGATCTGATTCATGAACACGGCGGCCTGGCCATTCCGCCGCACCCTTACGATTTGTTCCGGGCGGGCATTCGCTTTAGCACGCTGGAGACGTTGCCGGTGGATGCCGTCGAGGTCTTCAACGCCGCGACGACTTTGCATCGGTATAATAAATACGCCTTCAAATTTGCGCAGGAACGGGGTCTGCCGATGACGGCGGCGAGCGACGCGCATCACGCCGCGGCAGTCGGGACGGCCTACACGATCGTGAATTGCGACGAGCTTTCGGTGAAAGCGGTGCTGGCGCAAATTCTCAAGAGCAACGATTTGAATCAGCATTATCTGACCCCGAAGGACAGCCTGCGGAAGACCTGGAACAACTGGTTGCGCCTCCGAAGGCGGAAACATCGTCCCGGAAAAGAGGAATAGCGATTGCGTATCGCGGCGATGCCGCCGAAACTCCCGGCATGGGAATGTTTTCAAACCTCATGTCGAAGATCTTCAGCCACGCGCCGCAAACGGCGTCGGCTGCACCCGCATCCTCCGCTCCCGCCGGCAGTGCCAGCACCGGGGCACCTCCTGCAGCATCGGCCCCAGCGGGCGCGGCGCCCGGCAGTGCTACTGGCACTGCTGCCCCGACGAAGCCGGCGACGGTGGATGTGACCGCGATCCTCGACGGCCTCGCGAGCAAAAATTCGGAGAAACTCGATTGGCGGCATTCGATCGTTGACTTGATGAAGCTGGTCGGGATGGATAGCAGCTTTTCCGCGCGGAAGGAACTCGCGGCTGAACTGCATTATTCCGGCGACGCGAACGATTCGGCGAAGATGAACGTCTGGCTGCACCAGGAAGTGATGCGCAAGCTGGCCGAGAACGGCGGGAAAATTCCGGCCGACCTGCAGCACTAGAATTTTAGCAAGTCCTGCTGCCGCGCTTCGTCACCACGGAGCGCGCGGCAGTTTCTTTAGTGCGGCAGAATGGCGAGGGCAAACCAGCCGATAATCGCGCCGCCCGCGAGCCAGATCGGAGTCGTCGCCCAGCGCCATTTCTCACGACGCACAAACGCGAGGATACTACTCCCCACACCGATCGCAGCGAGAACGAGCATTCCGTAAACCAGCTCATTCAAACCGGGCAGCCAACCGTGCGGGTTTATCTGGGCGAGATGAATCCGATACTGGACGACGAGAGCGCCGAGCGCAGGCAGAATCCATGCGGCGATCGTGCAGCTCGACCGCGCCAGCGGAGGAGTCGGATCGATTCTCATGACGCGAGCGCCGCGCGCAGTTGCGCCGGCGTTGTCACGGGCGCGCGGCAGGTAAAGTTCCGGCAAACGTAGGCCGCCGGCTGTCCGTCGATCGGCACCATTTCGCGCAGCGCCGGATTCATTTCGCCGAGAAGCTTCTTCGTGGCGTCGTCACCGACAATGATAATCGCGTGCGGGAGAAAATGCCGACGCACTTCCTGCAAGAGCGCATGGCTGCGGGGATCGTCGCGTCCGCCAGCAAGGACGATCTGCTGCGCGCCGGCGCCAAAGAAATCGACCGCGACGAGCATTTGGGGGAGCGCACTCGGAAAATGGGCGAGTTGGGTGGCGAAACCGGCGACGGTTTTGCGCGCGCGCGCCGAAAGCGTCTCGTCATTTCGCAGCGCGCCGAGCCGGGCCAGATTCAGCGCCGCGATCGAACTCGCCGCCGGCTCCGCGCTGTCGTTCTCCTCTTTCATTCGCAGCAGAACGCTGGGATCCCGGCCATCGGTGGTGAAATATCCGCCGTGCGCATCGTCAAGAAATTGCTGATCGAGCTTCTCCTGCAAATCCGTCGCCCAGGTCAAAAAACGCAAGTCGAACGATGTTTCGTGGAGATCGAGCAGACCCTGGATGAGGAAGATATAATCATCCGCGAAGCCCGCGCCGCCGGCCTTTTCGCGAAAACTGCGCGACAGCGTTCGCGTCTTTTCATTGTAAAGATTTTCCCGGATAAAATCGGCCGCGCGCGTGGCCGAGCTTTGAAAACTCTCGTCCTCCAGGATCGCCGCCGCGCGCGCGAAAGCAGAAATCATCAATCCATTCCACGCCGTAATGACTTTGTCGTCCAGGTGCGGTCGCGGGCGCTGCAAGCGGAGCGCGTGCAATTTCTCCCTCGCGCGCGCGAGCATTTGCGCCACCTCATTTTCGCTGCGTTGAAAGCGCGCGGCGGTATCGGCGATGGAGCCGCGGACGAAGAGAACATTTTTGCCCGTGAGTTCGCCATGCGGATCACTCCCGGCGCGAATATTTCCCTCCGCGCCGACGTTGAAGTGGGACGAGAAAATTTCTGCATCGTCGCCGAGCGAGGCGTCGATCTCCGTCTTCGTCCAAACATAAAAAGCACCCTCGAGCGGCGCGCCGCCCTCGGCCGGCGTGCTGTCGGCGTCCTCGGCGGAGAAAAATCCGCCGCCAGGCGACGTTAGTTCCCGCTGCACGTAAAGGAGGATGTCGCGGGCGGTGTCGGCGAATTCCGAAGCGTGCGTGATTTGGAAAGCGTCGAGATACGCGTGCGCGAGTTGCGCCTGGTCGTAGAGCATTTTTTCGAAATGCGGCACGTGCCAGAAGGCGTCGACGGCATAGCGATGAAAGCCGCCGCCGATATGATCGTAAATTCCGCCGGCAGACATTTTGCGCAGCGTGCCAAGCACCATTTCGAGCGCGTGCTTTCCGGAATCGGAGTCAGGACTCCGAGAATAAGCGCGCGTGAGAAAATTGAAGACGCTCGGACGCGGAAATTTCGGCGCGCCGCCAAATCCTCCCTCGTGCGCGTCGAACGTGCGGGCGAAATGTTGGTAAGCTTCATCGATCGCGCCGGCTGCCACCTCGCCCGGGGCGGCAGTCTTCGCGGTCGCTTCGCGCAAGGCGGCGATAATCGTCGCGCCTTGGGCGGAGATTTTCTCGGAATCGTTTTCCCAGGCCGCCGCGATGTGGCGCAGGACTTTCCGAAACCCCGGCTGCCCGTAGCGATCCTCCGGCGGGAAATATGTGCCGCCGACGAACGGTTGCAGCTCCGGGGTGAGCCAGACACTCATCGGCCAGCCGCCGCCGCCGGTTGTCGCCTGCACGAACGTCATATAAACGCGGTCGACATCCGGCCGTTCTTCCCGGTCGACTTTGATGTTCACGAAAGCGCGGTTCATGATTTCCGCGGTCGCGTTGTCCTCGAAAGATTCGTGCGCCATGACGTGGCACCAGTGGCAGGTCGAGTAACCGATGGAGAGGAAGATCGGTTTGTTTTCGGCGCGCGCGCGCGCAAATGCTTCGTCGCCCCACGGAAGCCAATCGACCGGGTTATCGGCGTGCTGGCGGAGGTAGGGGGAGTTTTCCCGGGCAAGGCGATTAGCTGGCATACCCCAAACCTAGCAAAAAGATCGGCGCCGACACGAACGATCGGATTGTCAGGACGGCGGCGCCGGGGCAGAATCGCAGCCATGAAAATGATTCTCGGGCTGATGGTTTGTTTCGCGGCGGTCGCGAGCGTGCAGGCGGCGGCTTCGCCGTATGACGGCGAATTTGTCGACAACAAATTCCTGCGCGGCGAAGGAGTGTTTCAATTGAGCGTGCACCAAAACGGGAAAGCGATCACCGTCGCTTTCGACGCGGCCTACAAGGACGCGCACGGCGCGACCCCGGAAGGAACCGGCGACGGGACGGTCTCGGGGTCAGCGGCTAAATTCACATGGAAAGACAGCCACGGAAATCTCGGCACTGGCACGATGAATCTGTCTGGAGCCGACGCCATGACGGTTTCTCTTCAGGTCACGAAGATGGCGGACGCAAGCTGCGCGGTTTTCTACCACGACCCGATCCAGGTGAAACGAATCGGGAAAAAATAGTTTCACCGCATTGTCTGGATTGCTTGTCGGCTTCGGAACCGCGTCCTGATGTTTTTCCTTACTCCTGACGAATGGCGGGTGGCCGCGTTCACCCTCGGGGTCTGCGCGCTTTCGATCATCGTCATTCTTCCCTTCGGTCTCGGTCTCGCGTGGTTGCTGGCGCGGCGGCGCTGGCGCGGAAAGACGCTGGTCGAAACGCTGATCACGCTGCCGCTGATTATGCCGCCGGTCGCGACCGGCCTGCTGCTGCTAAAGTTTTGCGGACGCCGCGGCCCGCTTGGTTCGTTCCTGGCCGAACATTTTAATGTCGACATCGTTTTCACCTGGCGCGCGGTCTTGATCGCTGCGGCGGTGATGTCGTTTCCGCTGCTGGTGCGCGCGGCGCGCGTCGGGTTCGAGAACGTCGATATTCAACTCGAGGAAATCGCCACCACGCTCGGCGCGGGGCGTTGGCGGATTTTATTCAGCGTGACTCTGCCGCTGGCCGCACGCGCCATTGCCGCGGGCATCGTTCTGGCGTTCGCGCGCGCGGTGGGCGAGTTCGGCGCCACGATTTTGCTTGCGGGAAATATTCCCGGACGGACGACCACCCTTTCGCTGAAAATTTACGAAGCCGTCCAGCTCGGCAATGACGCGGCGGCCTACCGTTTGGTGCTGATCTGCGCGCTGATCGCGTTTGGCGCTGTCCTGCTGACGGAGCGTCTGGCGAAATCAGTGACCAACTGAAATCTGCGGTGCGGTCGCGGGCGACCACGGATTCCGCTCGAAATTATCGCGGATGAGCCGCTCCTGATATTGCTCGAGGAGGCGGCGAAGATCGGCCACGTCGAGACCGCGAAACTGATCGGGCGCGTGCGAGAGATTTTTCAACGCGAGAGCGAAAAGACGGGAAGCCGGACGCAAACGGCGCCCGTGTTTCACGTGCGTCGGATGTTGGAAATTCTTCTGCAAATGCACGAACGCGCCCGCCCCTTGGATGAGCGCCTGATAAAATTTCGCGAGATCTCCTTCCTCCTCCGCCAGCCAAAGCTGTTCGAGCACATCGTGCGCTTCGTAGTAGCGCTGCTCATTCCAGAGCCGGAAAAAAGCCGCGTAATGATCGGGCGCGTCGCCGTCGAGCGCGGCGAGGAATTCCGAAATCCGCTCGCGTTTGTTCATCACCGCCCTACCGTTTGGCCGAACCCAATCATGGCTCACGCTGCACGCTTGCCCGCTTTTTCGCAACGATGACGCCGGCGCTCGAGGCCACGTTCCTGGCGAGCATCGGCGCCCTGATTGTCTGCTCGGGACTGTTTTCCGGGCTGGAGACGGCCCTCTTCGCCTTGCGCGAGCATCAGCTCCGCCAGTTGGAGGCGAACCACCCCAGCCTCGCCGGCTTCATCCAGAGTTTTCGGGAAAATCCGCGCCGCGTCCTCGCGCTTATCCTCCTCAGCTCAACTTTCGTTAATGTTTTCCTCGTCGTGCTTTGCCTCGCGTTTCTTTGGGAGGGCCCATACGCCAGCCGCTGGCCGCAATGGGTGGTCGCGATCGTTCTCTCCGCCATCATCGTTTTTTGTTGTGATTTGCTGCCGAAATTGGTCGCACTTTCCGCTCCTCTTCGCCTCTCCACCCTCGGTGTTTTCACCCTGCGGGCGCTCGCTCCCCTGCTCTCGACCATCGGCCGCGCGATGGAGAAAATCAGCTCCGTTCTGCTCGATCTTCTCACGCCCCGGCAAATCGGAGCGAAGACTCATTTGTCCGACGCAGAACTGGAAACGCTGATCGAAATCGGCGCGGAACAGGGAACGATCCAGGCGACGGAAGGGGAAATCATCCAGGAGGTATTCAAGCTCGGCGATAAGACCGCGAAGGATGTGCTGACCCCGCGCGTGGATATGTTCGCCCTGCCCGATGACCTGACGAACGAGGAAGCGATGGCCCTCCTCCGCGCGCGCCGGCATCGACGCGTCCCCGTTTATGGCGAGTCGCCGGATAACATTCTCGGGCTGATCGAGGTGAAGACTTTTCTGCTGCATCCCGAGACGCACTACACCGAGGCGATGCTCCCGCCATCGTTCGTGCCGGAAACGATGCGCGCGCTGGAGTTACTGAGGAGTTTCCTCGCCCGGCCGCAGGGGATGGCGATTGTCGTCGACGAATTCGGCGGAACGGAAGGCGTCGTCACGCTTTCCGATATCGTGGAAGATATTCTGAGCGATGCCGCACCACTGGGCGACGCGGACCTCGAGATCGAACCGCTGGATGAATGTCGTTTTATCGTTAGCGGGCAAGCTCGACTGGACGACTTGAGCGAACGGGTCGGTTTTGATCTCGAAGCGAACGGGATCGATACCATCGGCGGCTACGTCTTTACCCGGCTCGGGCAACTGCCGGCGGTCGGGGCCACGATCGACGCGCCGGGATTGCGCCTGACCGTGCGCCGGGTGTCGCGCCGTCGCATCGAGGAATTGTTACTCGAGCGAATCGATCAACCGCGCAGTGAACTCGACCGCGAAGAGGAGGAGCTGCTGTGATTTGGGTTCTCATCGTCGGCTGCTGGGCGATCTCGTTTCTCTTCGCCGGGATCGAGGCCGGGTTGCTCGCGCTCAATCCGGTGCGGCTGCGTCACCGCGCCAAAAATGGCGAACGCGCCGCCCGCCGGTTGCAGCGGATGTTGCGTCACCCCGAGCGGTTGCTGGTGACAGTGCTGCTGGCAACGAACGCCGCCGACATCGTGGCCTTGCTCCTCCTCACCAGAATTCTCGTTTCGAAATTTGGCGAGGTGGGATACGGAGCCAGCCTCGCGATCGCGCTCCCGGTCTATCTTTTCCTGCTCGGCGTGCTGCCAAAATCGCTTTTCCGGCGCTTTCCCTTCCGTGCTCTAGCGCGCTTGTGCGGACTGTTGGAAGCCGCGACCACTTTGCTCCTTCCACTGCATCTCGCCGGAGAATGGATCACGCGTTCCTGGTTCACCCGCGGACAAACGACACGCCGCCTTTTCGCAGGGCGCGAGGAATTGAAAATGATCACGATGCAAAGCGAGCGCGGGGGCGAGATTTCTTCGACCGAACGCGCCATCATTCACAACGTGGTCGATTTCACTTCCGTGCGCGTGCGCGACGTCATGGTTCCGCTCGCGAAAACGATCACGATCAGTCCCGCGGCCGCGATTAGCGACGTGCTGCGCCTGAGCGAAACTTCGGGCGTCGATCGCTTCCCGGTTCTCGACCACCGGGGACAGGCGCTGGGCATGGTGAATGTGTTCGACATTATTTTTGATCAGGCGCCGCAAGCGATTGCCCGCGGATACGTCCGACGAATGATTTCCACTCAGGAAACCGAGGAAGCCAATGGCGCTGTCCGTCGTCTGCGCGCGGCGCGGACGGGTCTGGCCGCCGTGCGAAACCAGCGCCGCGAGCTGGTCGGCGTTGTCGCGCTGGAGGATTTGGTGCGGCACCTCGTCCGGGGCTAGTTACCTCGACAAAAAAATCCGCCTTCCGGCACGGGATTACCGGAAGGCGGAAATTGTTTGTTTTAGTTAACGAGAACTAAAATTAATCCTCGTCGACGATGACGCGGTCAACCATGACGTTGTCACCCGCGCCGACGTAATGAACGTGCACCGGCACGCCGACTTTGATCTTGGTCTTGACCACATCCGCATCAAGAACCTTGCCGCTCTTGGTCACGTAGGTGACGGTCTTGTCGAATTTGTAGCTCTTCGGTCCCGACGTTTCCTTCAGGACGATGGTCGATCCGGGAGAATACTCCGTGATCGTCCCCATGCCTTCGGTGGTCGTGGTGGTCGTTTCGGTGGTCGTCGTCTGGGCAAAGGCGATCGGGGCCAGTGCCGCTAACGCGATGCTGAGTAATGTCTTTTTCATAGTTAGTTTTGTTATGGTTCAAATGAGCAATAGCCGCCAAAAATGGAGCTGAACTGCCCGAAAACTGAATCGAGCATGCCGCGGCGATGGGCTGTGTAAGAAACGTTTGGCGCAAAAGATATATTTTCGAATAAGACCGCGCGGTCTCCGTCCGGTGCTTTTCGTTTCCGGAGGTTCGAGGCATAGTGATCGAATGGACGATCGGTCGGCCCGGAGCGCGGAAGAGCTTCTCCAAACATACGAGGAAGACGGTGGGATTAATTATCTTGCCGCGGCCGCTCTGTTGCCCTCGCGGTCGGCAATCGATTCCGCCTGTGCCGATCTCATGAGCCTGATGTTCCCGGGCTTTCGCGGTGAACCTTTAGTCAACTCCAGCGATCTACCCGAGATCACGCGCAGTCGCCTGCGCAGCCTGCACTTGCGCTTGAAACCCGAGTTCTGCAAAAGCCTTCGGCATTATCCCCCGGACTCCGCCACCAGCGATCGCGCGGAGAATTTACTCGCGGACTTTTTCGGAAAACTGCCGGGGCTTCGGAAGATGCTTTGGACGGACGTCGACGCGGCCTTCGCGGGCGACCCGGCCG
The DNA here is from genome assembly GCA_038239645.1 of Chthoniobacterales bacterium. GTDB lineage: Bacteria > Verrucomicrobiota > Verrucomicrobiia > Chthoniobacterales > UBA10450 > AV69. The sequence continues at coordinate 9,927 of JBBSEO010000004.1, forward strand.
CGACGAGTTTCGAGGAAATTATTCTTGGCTACCCTGCTTTGGAGGCGATCGGCATCCAACGAATGGCGCACGAGCTTTACCGAGCCGACCTGCCGCTCATCCCGCGCATCATGACCGAGTGGGCGCATAGCCGCACCGGCATTGACATTCATCCGGGAGCGCGAATCGGGTCGCATTTTTTTATCGATCACGGGACAGGCGTGGTGATCGGCGAAACCTGTGAAATCGGTTCGCACGTGAAATTGTATCATGGCGTCACCCTGGGAGCACGCAGCTTCCAAAAAGACGAACTGGGTCGAATCAAAAAAGGCGGGAAACGTCATCCGACCGTTGAAAACGAAGTCACGATTTACCCGAACTCGACGGTGCTCGGCGGCGAAACTGTGGTCGGCGCCCGCACGACGATTGGCGGCAACGTTTTCCTGGTGCACAGCGTGCCGGCGGATTCGCTCGTCTTCTACGAGGAGACGCAACTTCGAATCGTGCAGAAGCGGCCGCGTTCCCCCGAGAATAAGCCCGGTCAGTTCACCGGATGATCTATCTCGATTACAACGCCACGACGCCGTTATGCGATGATGCGCGGCGGGCGATGGAGCCATTCCTCGCGGAAGATTTCGGGAATCCTTCCAGCATTCACGCCGCGGGGAGAACGGCCCGCGCGGCAGTGGACGAAGCGCGCGATCGCCTCGCAGTTCTTCTCGCGGTCAAATCCCAGGAAATCGTCTTCACCAGCGGGGGAACAGAGGCGAACAATCTCGCAGTCCTCGGTCTCGCTCGCGGCGCCCGCACGCACGGTCGTCATCTTATCAGCGCAAAGTCGGAACACCACGCCGTGCTCAATGCGGTTGAGCATCTCGAACGCGATTTCGGCTTCGAGGTCTCCTGGCTAAAAATGGATCGCAACGGAATTGTCGACCTCGATCACCTCCGCACCAGCCTGCGCGACGACACCACTTTGGTTTCGATCATGCACGCGAACAATGAGACCGGCATCATCCAGCCGTTGTCCGAGATTTCCGCTTTGTGTCGCGCGCGCCATGTCCCCTTCCACAGCGACATGGTGCAATCATTCGGCAAGATCGGGATCGATCTCGGTCTGGTCGATGCCGCCAGTTTCGCGGCCCATAAATTCTACGGACCCAAAGGCGCGGGTTTCGTCGTCGTGCGCAGCGGGCTTTCGCTCGCGCCGATGGGATTTGGCGGCGCCCACGAAAATCAGCGGCGGCCCGGGACAGAGAACGTCGCGGCGATTGCGGGGATGGCGGCGGCCGCGACTGCCGCGGCGCTCGACCGAGATCAAAAGCGTCAAGGCGAGCTGCGCGATCGGCTTTGGCAGACACTTTCGACCGGGACTGTCGAGGTTCGCCTGAATCACGATCTTGGGCTCAGCCTCGCAAATACCCTGAACGTCAGCTTTCCCGCGCTCGATTCCGAGACAATGCTGATGGCGCTCGACCTCGAAGGCGTATGCGCTTCCAGCGGGTCTGCCTGCATGGTTGGGAGCGTGGTGGCGTCGCACGTCCTGCTCGCGCAAGGCGCATCCCCGGAGCGCGCGCGCTCTGCCGTTCGCTTTTCGCTCGGCAAGTTTACGACCGCAGAAGATGTCAGGCGAACCGCCGAAATCGTGCAGGAGATTATGCTACGCAATTGCACCTCCCGAAAGATCGCCCGAGGTTAGATTGCCGCGTCCTACTCCACGATGAACGGATCCGCCCGCCGACAGTCGCCCTCAGACCAATTCGAATTTTGTTTCGAGACGGCCGCGGTTTTGCCTCCGGCCGAAGAATTAACCGCTCGCGCCCGGCAACTTCTCGAGGAGCTCGGCCTCACCAATGCGGCCGCCAACGTTCGCGTCGCATGGAATCGACGCATGCGAACAACCGTCGGGCGCGCCGATTTCCGACAAATGCTCGTAACCTTGAATCCGATCCTGGCTCATTTTGGAGCTGGGGAAATTGACCGTACCCTCCGGCACGAACTCGCGCACCTCCTCGCCCAGCATCGTCACCATCGCCGGCGGCTCGCGCCTCATGGGGCGGAATGGAAACAGGCCTGTCATGATTTAGGACTAATCAAAGAACCAGCGTGCCACCGTCTGCCTTTGGCATCTCGTTCCCTGCCACGAAAATATCTCTACCGCTGCCCTGGTTGTTCGCGTGATTTTCCCCGCGTTCGCCGATTGCGACGGGCGACCGCCTGCCTCAGCTGTTGTCGAAAATATAACCGTGGGCGTTTCGAAGCCCGTTACCTGCTGCAACTTGTAAAGAGATAGAGTGTTGGTAGTTTATACGCTCTTCCCCGGAGTATTCTATGATCGTGAAAAAACTCGTCTTTCTTTTCCTGTCGATCTTTGCCGCCGCTTCCGCATTCGGTTACTTACTCGAGGGTGAGTCCTGGACCCCGGACCGAACCGTCACGATGCAGTTGTCCTTGGTTGGGGGGACGAACCTTAGCGACGGTTCGGCATCGTTTAATGACGTCGCGATTGCCGCTTTGCAGGATTGGAACGGGCAAATGGCGCATTGCCAGTTCACATGGATCAACAACTCGCCCATCGTGCCGTCACAAACCGACGACGATTTGTCCGTAGAGTTCTCGTCCACGATCTTCGGCAAGGCATGGGGGAACGGCGTCCTTGCAGTCACCACCCTAAGCTTTCGGGGCACGGTGATGGAAGACACTGACACCCTTTTTAACAGTCATCTCTCGTGGGATTCTTATCGCGGACCGCTTCGCACGCCTACTTTCGATTTTTTCCGCGTCGCCTTACATGAATTCGGTCATACCCTTGGTCTTGACCATCCCGACCAGGCCAGGCCCAAGCAGGTCGTGTCAGCAGTTATGAACTCGGCCGTCAGCAGCGTCGATAACCTGACCGACGACGATATCGCCGGGATCCAATCCCTTTACGCTAACGGCCCGGCCTATCAGTCAATTCCCGACGCACCCGTACTGATGAATATCTCCACCCGCGGGATAACAAACACTGGCAACAACGTCATGATCGGCGGCTTTATCGTGCAGGGTTCGCAGCCGGCTACATTTATCATCCGTTCCCTCGGCTTCACCCTGGCCAGCTATGGCGTCGCGAATCCAATCACCGATACGCAATTGAACGTCTACGACTCGAATAACAATCTGGTCGCCACGAGCGACGATTGGTTCACGGACAGCGACGCATCCGCCATCGCCAGCTACCATCTCGATCCCCCGAATAGTATTGAGTCGGCGGTGATAGTTACGCTCAATCCCGGGAACTACACTGCGATCGCTCAATCTTTTTCGAGTTCGACGCAAGCCGCTGAGACCGGCATCGCACTCTTCGAACTCTACGATCTCCGAACTTCCGGTAGTCGCGCCGGGAACGTCTCGACCCGCGGCCAGGTCGGCACCGGGGACAACATCATGATCGCCGGCTTTATTATCGGTGGCGGGACGTCGAAGCCCGTGATCATTCGCGCGCTCGGCCCGACCCTGACCCAGTTTAACGTTCCGAACGTCCTCGCCGATCCTTACCTTGAATTGCGCGACGCTAACGGAAACTTGATCGAAGCTAACGACGACTGGCAGCAGAGCCCCGAAGCTGGCATCGTCTCCGTTGCGGGGAAAGCACCCTCGAGCAACAAGGAGTCTGCGATGGCTCCAACGCTCAACCCGGGTCGCTACACCGCGTTAGTATCCGGAGTTAATTCGACCACCGGCACCGCCCTGGTCGAAGTCTACGATCAGACGCCGTCGCCCTGAAGGTAGTTCCTCGCCCTGCTCGCTTCATCGCCCGGCCCATCGCGGGTCGGTTCGAACCCTATTTCCTGTCAGCGGTCTGGTGAATCGACGAAGAATTTCTCGACCAAGCGCTCAAAGCGTGGTTGCTCCCGCAGGGATCGAGGAGCGGCTCGACGTTGAGATTAAGAATGTCCGGATCGGCAGGCGCGCGGCAAGCTTGCTCGATCTTCTCAAGAGCTTGTTCCGTTTCGCCGAGGTGAAGGTGAACCAGCGCGATGGAGAGAGCTCCGACATAGCGATGGGCGGCTAATTGCTCGATTTGTAAGAGAAGGTTCCTTGCTTTATCCGTTTGACCGCCCGCCGCGTAGCCTTGCGCAAGCATGGCGATCGCCCTCGGGTCATCCGTCAGTTCGATCAATTTCTCATACTCGGCAATGGCTTCCTTCAGTTGCCCTTTCATTTGCAGCGATTCCGCAAGAAACCACCGGGCGCAATAGAAGCGTGGATCCAGCGCCAGGGTCCTGCGCGATTGCTCGATCGCCTCGTCATAGCGCCGGGCCATGAGATAGTTCTGGGCGAGATCCGCGTTGATGATGAGGAATGAAATAGGGGTCAGTCCCACATTTTTATATTTCAGCGAGTGGAGCACGTGGAGGTCTGCGCACGAAGGGAGTGTGCTGCGGCGATTTCGCATCGAAGATTACCTGCGTGCATTCGAAAGCACGCTGCACAACGCCCCGAAACTCCATGGATGTTACAACGTTATTAGCCGAGATGAAGCGTCGCGAGGTTTACAGGCCTTGGCGGCCGGCGCGATCGTGGCGTGGCGGTTGATTTGGACGGCGATGAGCTGATCGTTCGCGACAACTCGTTTATCCGATGGAAATTCACCAACTCCGTTACTTCGTGGCCGTGGCGAACGAAGGCAGCTTCTCGCGCGCTGCCGCCCGCGAGCATGTCTCGCAGCCTTCGCTCAGCCAGCAAATTCAAAAGCTGGAGGCAGAGATCGGTCAACCGTTGTTCGATCGTCTCCCGCGCGCGGTCGTCCTGACCGAGCCCGGCAAATGCTTCCTTCAGCACGCGCGGAAAATTCTGCTTGGGATCGCCGATGCGCGCCGCTGCGTGGACGAGCTGGAGCTGGGCGTAGCGGGGCGACTGTCGGTCGGGGCCATCCCGACGATCGCGTTATATCTTTTGCCGGCGTTGATCGGAGGATTTCAACGTGCGCATCCCAAGGTGACGTTCGAGATTTTTGAGGACACGACCGAAAACCTGGCGCAACGGCTGGAGGACGGGACGCTGGACGTGGTGCTGGCTTCGACCTGCGATGAAAATCCGGGCCTGGAACGTCACTCGTTAGGCACGGAACCGCTGTTGATCCTGGTGCCAAAGAAGCATCCGCTGGCGAAGGAGAAAAAGATCAAGTGGAGCGATCTGGCAACGGAGAAATTTCTCCTCCTTCATGGCGTGCACTGCCTCTCGATCCAGGTGCGCGAGTTGCTCGAGGCTAACGATCTCCGGCCCGAACTGGTCTTGCAAGGCGCTCAGCTTACCACCATTGCCCGAATGGTCGCCGCCGGTCTCGGCGTGACGGTGGTGCCGCAAATGATGGTCGGGACCGAGTTCGCGAGCGGGTGCGTGGCCGTGCCTTTCGCGATGCCGGCTCCGGCACGCGAGCTGAACCTGCTGCGCAATCCCTTGCGCTTCGAGAGCAAAACGGCGGCGGCATTCCGGGAAGAGGCGGCCGCCGCCTTCCGCAAGCTAAAGGGCATCGACCATCGCAAGAGCGAGGCGGACGCCTGAGTCTCCGCGACGTTACTTCATCAGGCGCATGGCGTGGACCAGCGAAAACATGGGCCAGGTTGCGGTGAGAACGATTACGACAAAGAGGAAATACTCGGCGAAGACGCTGGGACGCTCCCGCTGGGTGTAGCGCTCGCTGACAAAGCGGAAGGCGCGCAAGCGCATCGGCATCGTGGGATCGAGCAATTGCCCACTCCCGTGTGTCTTTAAGGTTGATATCTGCATGCCATACCAGACATGCACGGAGGGAGGGCTTGAAATACTTTGTGCGTCTCGCTGCGATAGGCGCTACCTATCGGGCGCTTCTCCCTCCCGGTAGGGAAACGACTGATCCGCAAACGTGTGGACGAAGGTGTCCCTCGTTGAACGGTGAGAATGACATCGAAGCCGTCTCCGCGATCGTCCGCGCCATCGAGTTCTTGCCTGCCAGCTTATTGGCTGGTGCAAAACGGCGTCGCTTCTCGCCACGCCCTGACTCCGAGTCAGGCAATTCTTTCGGAACGGCGCGGACGTTTGTCCGCCACCTTGTGCCAGGCTAATTCCATCCACGGCCGCAGTTGTGCCGGGCACGCTTCGCTCAGGCGCACTTTCGTGCTACCGCGCCGGCCCCACGCGCCCGAGGCCGCTTCAAACGTTTCCGGATGACGCCCCATTGCCTCCTGCTGCGCCTCCGCGGTGAGCATCAGCACCCCGAAGCCCTCGCCGGGATAGCCCAGCGTCGCGAAGATCTTTCCGCCCACCCGAAAATCCGGGTGACCAACATGCGAACTCTCAGCGGCCTCAGTAAAACTGAGCGCCAGTTTGCGAAAATCCTTCGCCGTCAAAACGATCCGCTTTCTACCTTACCGTCAGCGATCAGCCCGGCCTCTGGCCAGCTTTGGGCAGAAACTCTTCCCGCACGATCTTGCCATCCTTCACCGTGTAAACGCCCACCTCCGACATCTGCATCCGCTTCTTCGATTCCCTGTCCGTCACGTCCATGTCGTATTGCACGACGAAGCGATCGTGCGCGACAAACGGCTCGCTCACCTCGCAATCGTGCACTTCCATCGCCTTCGTCCACCAATCGACCTTGGCATGGATCGCTTCGATCCCGCGCGCCTCGGTTGGGCCACCCTCGGGATTAAAGGCCTCTACGCTGACGATGTCTTTCGAGTAGAGCGTGTCGACAGCTTCCTTCCACGCCTGTTTCCGGCACAACTCCACCACCTTCTGCGCAACTTCCTGGGTATTCATATCCGCACTCTTTGGCCGCAGCGCCCAATGTGCAATCACGTTTCGGTGACATCTCGGTGACGCCCGACGCCAAGCCCAAGGGCGCGGAACTGAAGTCACGAGAGGGTTCGCTCGCAAATATTGTTCCGTGACGAGGTAAGGGTTTTGCGCGTCGTCGCATCAAAGCGGGGGAGGCGTGCGCGGCAAAAATGGCGCCGGAGGCGACGCGCTAGTGGAACTCTACACCTTGCCCTAGATCGCCCAACTACTGCCCGCGGGTGTCATCTACTCCGGCAACTTCGCCGCGTAGCTTCGCCTGGATGAACAGATCGATATCGCCGTCCATCACCGCCGATACGTTACTGGTTTCGGCACCGGTGCGGTGATCCTTCACCATTTGATACGGCTGGAAGACATAGGAGCGAATCTGACTGCCCCAGGCGACATCACCTTTCTCGCCATACTGCCGATCGATCTCGGCGCGCTTCTTGTCCTGCTCTAACTCGTAAATTTTGGCCTTGAGCATCTTCATCGCCAGTTCTCGATTCCTTCCCTGGCTTCGTTCCGCCTGGCAGGCCACCACAATTCCAGTCGGCTTGTGCACAATTCGCACCGCGGTCTCGACCTTGTTCACATTCTGGCCGCCTTTGCCGCCACTGCGATAGGTCCCGACTTCAATCTCGGCCGGGTTAATCTCAATCGGCGCGCTCTCGGCAATTTCCGCCACGACATCCACGCTCGCGAAGGAAGTGTGCCGCCGCTTGTTCGCGTCGAAGGGCGAGATCCGGACCAAGCGATGGACACCGCGCTCCGTGTTCAGATAGCCAAACGCGTAGTCGCCGCGCACAAGGAAAGTCGCCGACTTGATGCCCGCTTCGTCGCCAACCTGGATATCGATCGTCTGTGAAGCAAAACCGCTGCGTTCAATCCAGCGTTGATACATCCGCAGCAACATGTCCGCCCAATCACACGATTCCGTTCCGCCCGCCCCGGAATGGATCGTGACAAAGGCGTTGGCGCGATCGTTTTCGCCGGAAAGAAACTGCCGGAGTTCGAAGTCATCGAGTTTACGCGCCAGACGTTCCGCTTCGCGCTGAAAGTCCCGCTCCGATTCCACACGCGCGGTCGCGTCCGTCTCCTCACTTGTTAGTTCGGCCAGCGCATCGAAATCAACCAGTTCCTGCTCCAGCTCCCGGAACGGAGTAATCAGGGACTTCAACCGCGATACTTCCTCGACATCAGTCTGGGCGCGCTCGCGATTATCCCAGAAATTGCCGGCGCTCATGCGCGCCTCTAATTCGACTAGTTGAGCTTCCAGCTTCTCGAGGTCAAAGAAACCTCCGGAGCTTGTCCGCGCGTTGATGCAAATCTTCGCTGTTTATCTTCGTCAACTCCAGAGCCATGCCGAAGGATAGCGGGTCGAGGCCGCCTTGCCAACCGCAGCGCCGGAGCTAATGGCGCGGCTGAATGACTCTCCCCGCCGCGCGCACGGGCTCGAGGCGAAAAATGGTTTCGCCCTCTTTCATCAGATCCAGGCGATCCCGCGCGATGGTTTCGAGGTAGGTCGGGTCGGTCTTGAGCAACGCCACCTCGCGGGTGGCTCGCGCCAGCACCGCTTTCTGCGCGTTGACCTGGGCTTGCAGAGCATCGATCTCGCTCCGCGCCGCGACCATTTTTTTGTAGGGCGGAAAGAAGAGACTCGTGATCCCAAGCCAAAGCGCGAGGAAGAGGAGGACGAAGATAATACGATTCAACCGCTGCCAAACGTTAGCTTCGCGGCGGGCCCGGAAATCAGCGTAAGCCGGCTGATCCACTAGCGCATCCTACCGCCATAGACGGCTTTGTCACCTAGTTCTTCCGCGATCCGAAGTAGTTGATTATACTTCGCGATCCGATCGGTGCGCGAGAGAGAGCCTGTCTTGATCTGACCGGCGTTCGTCGCCACCGCGATGTCCGCGATCGTAGTATCTTCGGTTTCGCCGGAACGGTGAGAGATCACGGCGGTATAATTATTCTTATGCGCGAGCTTAATCGCTTCCAACGTCTCCGTGAGCGTGCCGATCTGGTTGACCTTGATCAGAATCGAGTTCGCCACGTGCTCGGCGATTCCTTTGCGCAGGAACTCGACGTTGGTGACAAAAAGATCGTCGCCGACCAGTTGCACTTTCTCGCCGAGTTTGGTCGTCAGTTTTTTCCAGCCATCCCAGTCGTTCTCGGCACATCCGTCCTCGATCGAAATAATGGGAAACTTCGCGCAGAGGTCGGCGTAAAATTCGATCAGTTCCGCGGCCGTACGCCTGGAGCCGTCTGACTTCTTGAAAATGTAGAGGTTCTCCGCGCGATCGTAAAACTCCGAAGACGCGGCATCGAGCGCGATAAAAACATCTTCGCCGAATTTGTAGCCGGCGCGTTTCACCGCGCTCGCGATCGATTCCAGGGCGTCGTCCGCGGAAGAAAGCGCGGGGGCGAAACCACCTTCGTCACCGACGGCGGTGGAAAGGCCGCGTTCGTGCAGCACTTTTTTGAGCTCATGAAAAACTTCCGCGCCACAGCGCAGTGCTTCCGGAAAACTCCGTGAGCCCTTCGGCATGATCATGAATTCCTGAAAGTCGATCGGCGCATCGGAATGCGCGCCACCGTTCAGGATGTTCATCATCGGCACCGGCAGGACGTGAGCATCAGGGCCACCCAGATAACGAAAGAGAGGAAGTTTCGCCGCCGCGGCCGCCGCGTGCGCGTTCGCGAGTGAAACGCCGAGCAACGCGTTCGCGCCCAGATTTTTTTTATTCGCCGAACCGTCGAGCTCAATCAGTTTCGCATCGAGCTTCTCCTGCTCCCGCGCATCAAAACCTTGTAACGCCGCCGCAATTTTCTCGTTAACGCTCGCCACCGCTTTCTGCACGCCCTTGCCGCCATAACGCTTCTTGTCGCCATCGCGCAACTCCCACGCCTCGTGTTCGCCCGTGCTCGCGCCGCTGGGAACGGCCGCGCGACCGACCACTCCATCGGCGAGGCGCACTTCCACTTCCACCGTCGGATTGCCGCGCGAATCGATGATTTCGCGCCCGTGGATCGCTGCGATACTCGTCTCCATCTTGCGCGCGCAATCATGCGTCATCGCCGCCCTCTGTCCAACGGTTTGTGCAGAGAAACACCGGGGAAGATTCCCGCTGGCAATCTGCGCGGACATTAGTACGCTGACGGCTGATGTTCGCGCGAATTTTTCCTCCACTGCTGGTGGCGCTGCCAACGTTACTCCTGCTGGGCGTCGAACCGGCAACGTTGCCCGCCGATCAGATGGCTCACGCCGCGCGGACCGACACGATTACGATTCCGACGCCAGGCGAGCTCTTCGCCGCGCTGCAAAAGCCGGGCAAACCGAACTGGACTGGTGCCTACCGCGCGCCCATTCCGACCACGTATAAAAATCGCGCCCAGATCGCCCTCAACCTCGGCGGGCTGATTGCGGATGGCTTCATCGCTGTCGAGGCGCAGGACAGCCAACAGGTAAAGAATATTGGAGCCGATGTTCTGAAACTGGCCAAAGCGCTGGGCGTGAGCCAGAACGTCCTGAGTCGCGGCAACAGCATCAACGATTTTGCCGAAACGAATCAATGGGACGCGCTGCAGGAGGAATTGGAAGCGACCCAGAACGAAGTGAAAAGTTCGATGCAATCGCACAGTGATCAGGACCTCGTGATTCTGGTTAGCATCGGCGGATGGGTCCGCGGCACCCAGGTGGTCAGCGGTTCGCTCGCGGCGAATTACGATCAGCGCGCGGCCAAAGTTTTACGCCAGCCCGCCCTGGTGAATTTCATCCACGCGAAACTGAATGACGTTTCGCCCGAACTGCGCAGCAATCCACTGGTTAAGAGCGTGACTGATCAGCTAACTAATCTTGAACAACTGGTTTCCTTTCCGCCCGGGCAGTCGCCCACGATCGATCAGGTGAAGAAAGTGAACTCGGCCGTGAGCGAGTTGATGCAGCAAATTCAAAAGAAGAGCGACGCGCAATGAAACGCCTTCTCCTTTTTGCGGCGCTGTTCTGTTTTCCCTTGGTCGGCCGTGCCGACTCCGATGCAGAAGTCACCGCGCGCAAAAACGCTCTCGACGTCGCGGGCGCTTTCACGAACGACGGCTTCAAGCTGCGCGACGGCCACTGGTCCGGCGTGCTCAGGCCCTCCGACCGGGCCATCATCGCCGTCAATCTTTTTGCCGGGAATCAGTATTGGTTTTCTGCCGGCACAACCGACCCGGCGAAAAAGATCGCGGTCAATGTTTACGACGAAACCGGCAAGCTCATGCCGGTAGACCACTACGAGGCGGGCGATCGTGCCGCCGCGGGCATTTCGCCTACAGATAGTGGCCAGTTTTTCGTTTCGGTCGACCTCGTGGAGGGCGGTCCCAGCAGTTTTTGTCTCATTTACTCGTATAAGTAAGGTTAACCGAGGGAACAAGAATCGCTCAGGGAGAGCTGATCATGAATTGGAAAGGCACGCTCGCTGTCGCCACTTTGGTGGCACTCTCGTCCTCTCTGATAAGTTGCGGAACTGCCGCTGTTTCCCCTGAAATCATCGCGGCGGCGAAAAGCGGCCGACTGTTCGCGGTCACGGCAGAGCAGGCGGCGTTTTATCGCTACGGGCCGCAACAAGGTAATGGACCCGATCAACGCCTGCCGCGCGATACTGTCATGGCTCTGGTTCGCCCTTCCTTTGGTTACAGCAAAGTGCAGTTACTAAGTGGCGAGCAGGGCTACGTCGCGAGCGAAGATATTCATGCGGCGTCAAAAGAACTGATCGCCGCCGCGACCGCGCCGCCGCCGAAGATCGTACAAAATCGATCACAACATTTCCGGCTCGATTCGAACGATCCGCGGCTGATTGCGCCTCCGGAACCGCTCCCGCTCGATTTGCCGGAACCGACCCCGCTTCCGGGCAACTCGCCGTAACGCACTCGCTCGACAAGGGGCGCGCTGTGCGTTTTTAATACCGCCCATTGCATGATGGCGCGCCAGATCATTTATGAAGGCCGGGTCCAGGGCGTCGGTTTCCGCTATTCCGTGCGGCAAATCGCGAAAGGTTTTAGCGTGACGGGTTTTGTGCGGAACCTCGCCGACGGTCGGGTGGAATTACAGGCCGCCGGAGATGACGAAGAAGTGCGCACCTTCGTCGACGCGATCGCCGACAGTGAATTGCGCGCGCACATCCGAAAACAAACGGAGCAATCGCTCACCGCCCCGCCGATCGTGCGAGGGTTTGAGATTCGCCATGACTGAAGCTGCCATTCGCGTCGAGCACGTCCGGAAAATTTTCGTCTCGTCTTTCCGGCGCACGGTTACCGTCGGCGTAGAAGACCTTAATCTCGAGATCGCGCCGGGCGAAGTCTACGGATTGCTCGGGCCGAATGGTTCGGGCAAAAGCACGACCCTCAAGATGATCCTCGGCCTGGTTCCGCCGACGCGCGGCCGGGTGGCCATTTTCGGACGCGACCCACATTCAGTTAGCACACGAAGGATGATCGGGTTTCTCCCCGAGAACGCTTACTATCACAAATTTCTCACGGGCGAAGAGACGCTGCGCTTTCACGCCCGCCTGAGCGGTGCGAGTGAGAAGCGCGTCGCCGAATTACTCGAGACCGTCGGGCTGACGCGCGCCGCCCGGGCGCGCCTCGGCACCTACTCGAAGGGGATGCTCCAGCGCATCGGGCTGGCCCAGGCCATCATTCACGAGCCGAAGATTCTCGTTTTGGACGAGCCGACCGCGGCGGTCGATCCCGCCGGCTCGCGCGATATCCAGAATCTCATCACATCGCTCAAGGAGCGCGGCGTGACCATTTTGCTTTCCTCGCATTTGCTCACGCAGGTGCAGGAAGTGTGCGATCGCGTGGGGATTTTGCATCGCGGGCGGCTCTTACGCGAAGGGAAGTTGAGCGACCTGCTCGCGGTGGAAAACCAAACCGAACTGGTGCTGGAAAACGCCTCACCTGAGCTCCTGCAACGAATCAGGAATGAAGCGCAAGAGGGGAAGGCGCGCGTCGTCGCGCAACGGCCGGCTTTGACCTCGCTCGAGGAGCTTTTCCTGCAGGTCACCAAATGACGGCGTCCCTCCATCGCCTCAGCGCCATCGCCCGCACGACGTTTACCGAGTTGGTGCGGCTGCGCACTTTCTACGTTCTCCTGCTTTTCGCGGTCGTCCTCATCCTCAGTGCAACCTTTCTCTCACGCATCTCCTTTCAGCAGGAATTACAGGTCACGCGCGACATCACGCTCGGGGCGATCAATTTCTTCACTTGTCTGCTCGCCATCGTCGCGACCGCACAGTTGCTGCCCCGCGACCTCGAGGATCGCGTCGTTTACAGCATTCTCGCCAAGCCCGTCTGGCGCTTCGAATATTTGCTCGGAAAATTCTTCGGCGTGGTCGCTTTACTCGCGGTCTCGCTCGTGGCCATGAGCCTGATCTCCGTGGCCGTTCTTTATCTGCGCGAACAAACAGCGCTGCGCGAAGTCGCCACGCAATTCGCTTCCTTGCCCGGCGACCAGAGCGCGGCGGCGTTGCGGGCGGTGCATGAGGCCGGCGTAAACCAAAATCTTGTGGCCGCCTTCGGGCTCATCCTCGTGAAAGCGGCCGTGCTCGTCGCGATGACGCTGCTGATCTCCAGCTTTGCGACTTCGAATATTTTTACCATCTCGGCGATGGCGATGGCTTACCTCATTGGCCATCTCGAAGGCATCGCACGCGACTACTGGTTCAGCGAACATGCGGTCGGCTGGGGCACGCGCCTGTTTCTCGCGCTGATTGTTCTTGTCTTTCCCGATCTGCAATCCTTCAGCTGGTCCGACCAGATTGGCGCCGCCGGCGCAACCCTCCTGCGCACGGCGCCGCTCGCTCTTTTCTACATCGTCGGCTATCTGCTCACCGCCATTGCGATTTTCTCCCAGCGCGAATTATGAAATTCATTACCTTGCTGGTCATCGCCCTCCTGTTCGCAGGCAAGGTTCCACTCGAGCGCGCGGTCGCCCCTTCACCCTCGCTCGATCTCGCGCGCACGCTCGATCCTCGGGAGCGCATCAGCCAAAGTGCGCTCGTTGGCGCGCTGGGCGGCTTCCGCGACGTCGTCGCAGACTTTCTCTTTATTGACGCCCATTTCGCCTGGGAGCGGACCGACTGGGCCGCTCTCCTCATGCGCATGCGACAAGTCACCACCCTGCAGCCGCATCTACTCATGTTCTGGGACATCGCGGCCTGGCACATGGCGTGGAATGCGGGAACAGCAGCGTTGAACGACCCAACGAAATCTCCCTTCGCCCGTCATCGTCAGCAGCGGGAATATCTTGAGCTGGGCCGGGATTTCCTCGAACGCGGCATCACCAACAATCCTGATCGCCCCGAACTTTACGAAGCCATGGCGCGTCTGTATCGCGACAAATATCAGGATCACGCGCGCGCCGCAGAGTATTTCGGGCAGGCCGCACAACGCCCGGGAGCGGCGGCCTACGACGAACGCTTCGGCGCTTACGAACTCTCGTTTGCTCCGGGCCACGAGCGGGAAGCTTACGATCGGCTGCACGCTCTTTATCTGCGCAGCGAGAAAGAACGGCTCCCTACCCTGGTGACGCGACTGCACGCGCTCGAAGCGCAATTGAATCTCCCCGCGTCGGAGCGCATTCCGAGTAACGGGAAATAGGCCATGCGCTTCGCCATCCTGAGCGATATCCACGCGAATCTCGAAGCCTTGGAGGCAGTGCTGGCCGACGCCCGCGCGGCGCAGTGCACCCATTACGTCTGCCTCGGCGACCTCGTGGGTTACAACGCCAACCCGCGGGAATGCATCGCGCTCATTCGCGAGCTCGATTGCCCGGTGGTGAAGGGAAATCACGACGAACAGGTTTCCACCCCGGCGCGCTCGGCTGATTTCAACGCCATGGCGAAGCAGGCCTTGAACTGGACGCGGCAGCAATTGAACGAGGAAGAGCGAGCGTGGCTGGAGCGCCTGGACTTGCAGCGCCAGGTCCGCGATTTCACTATCGTGCACGCCTCGCTCGATACCCCGGAGAGTTGGGCTTACGTTTTCAACGACCTCGACGCCGCCGCCAGTTTCACCTACCAGCACACCACCCTTTGCTTCTTCGGGCATACCCACGTGCAGGGTGCATTTGTCCGGGCCGAAAATGTTCGCCGCCTCGACGCCAATGTCATTCACCTCGAGTTCGCGCGGAAATATTTCGTTAACGCCGGCAGCATCGGCCAGCCGCGCGACGGGGACTGGCGCGCGGCCTACTGCATTTTTCATGCGGACGAAAACCTGATCGAGCAACGCCGGGTCGCTTATGATGTCGAAACCGCCCGGCGGAAGGTGCTGGCGGCAGGATTACCTCCCGCGCTGGCCGAAAGACTGCTTTTAGGTCGTTAGCGTGGAGCCGGAGAAAATCCTCATCATTAAGCCCAGCTCGCTCGGCGACATTGTGCACACGTTGCCCGCGGTTGCGGCGATCCGCGCCGCCCGCCCGGAGGCCGAGATTACCTGGGTCATCAATCCGGAGTGGGCACCCATTTTGCGCGGCAACCGCGACATCAATCACGTGCACGTTTTTCCGCGGAAGGATTTTCGCGGGTTCGGCGCGCCGCGCCATTTCTTGCCCTGGCTCCGAGACACGCGGCGGTTGAAAGCCGACGTGGCCATCGACTTCCAGGGACTGTTTCGCAGTGCCTTCATCGCGAAAGGCAGTGGCGCGAAAAAAATTTATGGATTGAGCGATGGGCGGGAGGGCTCGCGTTTGTTTTACGACGTGAAAGCGAAAGTGAGTTCGAACGAACACGCGGTCGATCGCTATCTGAAACTGGCCGCCGCGTTCGGCGCGCCCGCGCTTTCACCACTGCGATTTCCTCTGCCGAGCGGCGATTCCCTCCCGCGCTTTGGCACTTTCCCGAAATTTGTTGTTCTCCATCCTTACGCGCGGGGCAG